>JAJZCX010000003.1 GCA_021851625.1 Acidobacteriota bacterium
CTCTTGGCTCAGGCCAGTGTGCACAGCACTCGTCATGGCGCGTCGCACCACGGTACGGACCGCATCGACAATCTCACCGCGCGCGCCGTAGTTCAGCGCCAGCGTCAGCGTGGTGCCGGTGTTGTGCTGCGTCTGTTCGATGGCCCAGCGCATGGTCTCCTGTACCTCGGCGGGCAGTTCTTGCGTGCGACCAATGTAGGCGATGCGCACATTGTTGTCATTCATGCGGCGAATGTTGCCTACCAAATAGGTTTTGAGCAGACGCATGAGGAAACTAACTTCCGTGCGCGGACGGCGTAGATTGTTTTCCAAGGAAAATGCGTAAAGTGTTAGCCAAGGAAGGTTGATGCGAGAGGCGGTCTCAACGACATATTGAACGGACTCCGCGCCCTGCTGATGGCCAAAAAAACGTTGCAAGCGGCGCTGCTGCGCCCAGCGGCCATTGCCATCCATAATGATGGCGACATGCTGGGGCAGCCGTTTCGCATCCAGCAAACGGTAGAGTTCCAGTTCTTCGGGAGCCAATTCATGAACCCGGCTCAAGGGCGCGGACGAACCCAAAGCAACCACCTCAACATGTTCGAACGTAGCACAGCCCCGGACAGGCTGCAAAGCCCGCGCGCGCCGCTGGTATGCGCGCGCTTACGCAGTCTTGCGCTGTCCGGTAGCCATATCGCGAACGTGGTTGAGTAGTGTGGTGCGTTGCAGCGCATCCAGCTTAAAGAGCCAACTGCGAATCTCAGCCAGAAATGGGTCGGCCATCAGCGTGGCCATCTCAAGCTGTTGTTCTTTGCTGCTTTCCCGCAACAGGTCGCTCAGGTGGACGGAAAGTGCATCGGCCAACCGCTCCAAGGATGCGAGTGTCGGCGTGGCGCGTCCATTTTCAACTTTGGAAATGTAGGTGCGCGGCACGGCCATCTTTGCGGCCAGTTGTCGCTGACTCATATTGCGCATCCCGCGGATTTCACGGATGCGCAGAGCTACGGCAGATTCTGTATGGCTGATAACGTGAGCACGCGGAACGACGGCAACGGGCGCAACAGGGGTCGGTTCCGGCTCCTCCTCTGCCTCCATAGGCTTATGACAACGCCTGCAGAGCGAGCTTGCAGTGCGGAACTGCACCAAGGAGCAAAAGTCACAACGGTAGACTTCCCGCGAAGCCACGGGGGGCATTATTGTCGCCATAATTAACACTTACGGAGTGCCAGAGCACGACACCCGGTGCACATTGGAGTGTGCATCCACGGCTACAATGCCCTTTAGTTAGAGCACTTGTCAAGGAAAAACCCAATTTGTCAAGAAAATATTTACACAATAGGCACGCCTGGGGGATTACTTCAGTTTGGTTACTGAAATGCGTTGCGTGAGGCCAAGCAACAAAGACTGTCCTCGTCCGTCCATGAAGAAACAATCCAGTTGCACATCTGGATTGTTTCTTCATTCCTTGCGCTAAGTACTGGCAATTCGTACATACGACGACATAATATGGTGAGCGATCTCATTCTTTCTGTTCGTACAACGTCTGCCGATATCGTGAGGATTTGTGTCGAAATATTGCCAAAGTATTTTTTTCAAGATGTCAGGCCGTATCGCTTGGGGGTTTTGGGTCGTGGCCGCACTGCTTTCCGTCGGTGCCTTGGCGCAAACGGTTGCGCTGCCGGGTCATGTGGCCGCGTGGGCGCAGCCGGACAATGATGCCGGCCCAGTTCCGGCAGGTTTGCCGTTGCAGCACTTGACCGTTCTGCTCCAGCGCACGCCTGCGCAGCAGCAGGCATTTGAGCAGTTACTACAGGCACAACAAACGCCCGGCTCACCGCAATACCACCACTGGCTGACGCCGCAACAGATTGGCCAGCGCTTTGGTGCCAGTCAGCAGAACATCACCGCCGTCATCGGCTGGCTGCAAAGCCAGGGGCTGCACGTGGACGGCATCTCCAACAGCCGGACGCGCATCACCTTCAGCGGCAGTGCCGCAGCGGTGGGCAAGGCTCTGGGTACGAAGTTCCACTACTATAACGTTGCGCAAAGCGTGCAGGGACAACTGCAAACGGAGCGCAGGCTCTCCGTCCAGTCCGAGCCGCAGATTCCGGTATCTCTAGTGGGCGTGGTCAGCGGCTTTACCGGTCTGTCCCAACACCATCTGCGTCCCATGCTGCACAAGCAAATCCTGCCCATGTCAGCGCTGCCTCAACTTTCCAATTGCAGTGGAAGCTCCATTAGCACGTGTCAGTTCTATCTTGCGCCTGCGGATTTTGCGACGATCTACGACGTCAATTCTGTCTACAACGCTGGCTTCAACGGCACCGGTGAGAAGATTGCCCTTGTCGGACGCTCACTCGTCCAGGCCAGCGACATCAATGAGTACGAGCAATACACAGGCCTGCCCTCCTACACACCCAATGTGATCATTCCGACGGATGGGACCAACCCAGGTGTTACCGGTACGGGAGATCAGGATGAGGCCACGCTGGACGTGGATCGCAGCTTTGGTACTGCGCCGGGGGCAACAATTGACTTGGTCGCCAGTGGAGGAGACGCAGGCACCAGTGATGGCGTGGAAATTGCCACCAACTACGCGATTGACACCGTTGCGGATCCAATTTTGAGCATCAGCTTCGGTGACTGCGAGGCCGACGTCAACCAAGCGACCGTACAGGCATGGGACTCGCTCATGCAGCAGGGAGCGGCTGAGGGCATCTCCATCTTTATTGCATCGGGCGATGCGGGTGCCTACGGCTGTGAACCCAACGGCGCCACACCCCCAGCAACGCAGTCCAGTGCCAGCCCCAATTATTTCTGCTCCTCTTCCTACGTCACCTGCGTCGGCGGTACAGAGTTCAACGATACGGCCAACCCAAGTCAATACTGGAGCGTGAGCAACAATAGCAATAATCTCAGCTCCGCGCTGGGTTACATTCCAGAGGGTGCTTGGAATGAGCCGTATGACACGAACAGCACATCCTTTCAACTTGCAGCCTCCGGTGGTGGTGTCAGTGCTTACATTGCCAAGCCCTCGTGGCAGACGGGAACCGGAGTACCCAGTGACGGCTTCCGCGACACGCCCGATATCGCCTTTCCTGCCGCATTGCATGATGGCTACTTCGGTTGTCTGGCCTATGCGTTTGGTGATTGCAGCCAAGGCCACATCGCCGTCTTTGGGGGTACTTCAGCCGCAGCCCCATCCATGGCAGGTGTACAAGCGTTGATTGATCAGAAGATCGCAGGTGCGCAGGGCAACATCAATCCGAAACTCTATGCACTGGCGGCCAGCACACCCAGTGCGTTTCATGACACCACGATCGCCAGCAGCGGCGTCACGGGTTGCTCTGTGTCTACGCCCAGCATGTGCAACAACAGCACGCCGGGACCCAACGGACTCTCTGGCGGCCTGGCTGGCTATCAACTGGCCACGGGCTACGATCAGGTCACCGGCTGGGGATCGCTCGATGTGGCTAGTTTTGTGAATGCCTGGAGTGGCTCGTCGCAGCACTTTTCGCCTGCTGTGGCGCTGGTATCTAGCGTGCAGTACGCCACACCTTCCACACAAGTGAGTTTCAGCGTTACCGTGAATGGCTCTGGCAAGCAGCCGACGGGCACGGTGCAGTTTGTGATGAATGGGAGCAATTTTGGCTCTCCGGTCACGCTGGTCAATGGCACGGCCAACACGCCTGCGCAGGCATTTGCTTTGGGTACATACACCATCACCGCACAGTACTCCGGCGACACCAACTACAACCCACTAACCTCCAACTCTGTAACGCTCAATGTGACGAATCAAACGACCCCGACAGTTGGATTGACTGCGTCAGCTAGTTCTATAACAGCCGGGCAAAGCATCACCTTTACCTCTGCGGTGAGCGGCAGTAGTGCCACGCCGACCGGAACGGTGCAGTTTGCCGTGGATGGCGCGTATATAGGATCACCGGTCACGCTGGTCAATGGAGCGGCCACCTTGACGACGCAAGCATCTATCGCTCCGGGCAATTACACGGTCACTGCCCAGTACTCAGGAGACACAAACTATTTTCCCGCCGTCTCTGCCCCCTTTTCCGTAACTGTTAATGCCGCGTTGGTTCCTAGTTTTTCATTCGCTCCGCCCAACTCTGGTTTGACTGTGGCGCCGGGTGCTCTTACAGGGAATGCGGAGACAGTCACGCTGATGAGTCAGAATAATTTTTCTGGCACGGTACTACTGGCCTGTTCAGCGTCGTACACCGCCAGTACGACCGCAAGCGATCCGCCCACATGCACGCTGAGTAGCGCCAGTGTGGCGTTGAGTAATAGCGCTCCCAGCGCAACCTTTGCAGTCACCTTGACCACCACCGCTCCTGCTGTGCGCACGCAGCCCATCGCATTTTTGCGGCAGGGCGCAGGCATGGTGGTTGTCGCATTGTTACTGCTGCCGCTGGGGGCGTGGAGCAAGTCCCCACTGCGCAGAAGCCGTGGCGGCGCAGTTCTCTTTGGACTCCTATTATTGGTGGTGCTGGGCGCGGCCCTTACGGGCTGCGGTAGCAGTTCGGGTGGTGGTGGTGGTGGCGGGAACCCAAATCCCGGCACCAGCATGGGCCAATATCAGGTGACCATCACTGGAACCAGCGGAACCCTCAGTGCCCAGACGGCCTTCACGCTCACGGTGCAATAAATACGAGGGCAATTTCTTTGATGCGGTCTCTGCTTGCAGGGGCCGCATGTTTTTTATGCGGAGGATTCCCGCTGGCTGTTCCATGTCTTGTCCTTCGACTGGCAGAGGTCTTCCAACGGACAATCCATGCAGCGCGGCCTGCGCGCGATGCAAATCTCCCGTCCCAGATGAATGATCTGGTGTGAGAAATCAACCCAGCGCTCCTGCGGCAGGATGCGGATGCAATCCCGCTCCACTTTTTCCGGCGTAGTATTTTTTGTCAATCCCAATCTGTGCGATATACGCAGCACATGCGTATCCACCACCACGCCGTCGGCGATGCCGAACCACGAACCCAGAACCACGTTGGCGGTTTTTCTGGCCACGCCGGGCAGCGTGAGCAAATCCTCCATCGTGTTGGGCACCTTGCCGCGAAATTCTTGCGTGATGCGCTCTGCCGCGCCGCGCAGATGCTTCGCTTTGTTGCGGAAAAATCCGGTGGTGCGAATCAGCGCTTCAATCTCTGGCAGGGAAGCAGCGGCCATGGCCGCTGGTGTGGGGAAGCGCTCAAAGAGCGCAGGTGTAACCATGTTGACGCGCACGTCTGTGCATTGTGCAGAGAGAATCGTCGCCGCCAGCAACTCCCACGCATTGGTGTGCGTCAAAGCGCAGCGCACGCCGGGATATTTTTTGTCGAGTCGCGCCAGAATTGTGCGCAGTCGTTCAGCCGGGGCCGCTTGCTGACCCGCAGTTGTACGGCTGCGCTTTCTGGTCGCCTTGCGCGTGGGCATGGCGCTATCCCAGACGGTTTAGCATCTCCTGCGGCGACATACGCACGCAGGTGAAGATGGGGTAATCCTTCAGTGTGTAGGCGCTGATCTCGGTCTCACGCAACTGCTGCACCAAGTCGAGAAAATCCTCTGGGTAATTCGTCTCGAAGGCGACCACGAACTCCTGATCGTCCAGGCCGAAGGAGTAGGTGGTGTTCAACTTCACGCGCGGATACAAATGCCCGATGCGAATATGCTCCGCCATCAAGCGCTGGCGCTCCTCCGCGGGCAGCAGATACCAGGCGCGCGTCTTCCAGAATGGATAGATGAAAATATATTTCTGTCCGCCGGGACGAATGACGCCGCGCGAATCGCTCTGGCCCTCGTGCTCATGCCCGATGAGATACTGCGAGCGCTTCGTCATGGCCAGAAAGCTGTGCGCAGTCTGCAAGTAGCCACCGAGCGGAGTCGCCAGCAATTCCGCTGTCATTTGATTGATCTCATCCACGGTGTAGCAGATGCGCCACAGAGCCATGTCGCAATCGCCGCGCGCGCCCATTGTGGAGTAGGTGATGGTGACGAACTTGTCTTTCTCCTGCCAGCGCTCGATGACCTGTGCAAAGGCCTGCTTGTGCTCCGCGCGCTCGGCTGCGGGCAAACGCCTCCACTCCGGCATGATCTTGAAGAACTGGAAGGAGACGATCTGGCGCTTCACTTCCTTGGGTGCGTGCGCTTCGTGTGCATGCGTTGCCGCCGTGTGTGTGGAGTGTGCCGTTGCCGCCGGTGCCAGTGTTTCCGCCATGAAAATCCTCCGTGTCTGTACTCATGCTAACAAACGCTGTAGATCGCGCATGACCGTCACACAACATGCTGCGCCAGATATACTGAGCTGGCGATGACAGAAAAAATTCTTGCGGTACTAGTCCCGTGGATCACAGGTGTGATTGCACACGCGGGCTACGCGGGCGTTGCGGTGTTGATGGCCATTGAGTCGGCTTGCATTCTGCTGCCTTCGGAGGTCATCATGCCCTTCGCTGGCTACCTGGTCTACACGGGACGATTTCAATTGCTGTGGGTGGCCACAGCCGGTGCGCTGGGCTGCAATCTCGGCTCCGCCGTGGCCTATTGGGCGGGTGCTTGGGGCGGACGCCCAGCCATCGAACGCTATGGTCGCTACATTCTGCTCAACAAACATGATCTCGAACGAGCCACGCAGTTCTTCGCGCGCTATGGTTCCATCACTGTTTTTGTGGGGAGATTGCTGCCCGTGATTCGCACCTTCATTGCGTTGCCAGCGGGCATAGCGCGTATGCCGCAAGGGCGTTTTCATCTATATACATTTCTCGGCTCGTGGCCGTGGTGCTTTGCTCTGGCCTACTTCGGTATGCGTTTGGGCCGCGCTTGGGATACAGACCCACGTCTGAAACATGCACTGCATCGCTTTGACGCGCTGATCCTTGTTGCGTGCTTGCTGGCCTTCCTCTGGTTTGTCCGCACGCACTGGAAGAATCGCATCCGCACGCAAGCTGCGGCCTAACCAGTACGAGCGACCGAAGGTACCATAAAAAACAAGGCTCCCGCAGTTGTCGGGAGCCTTGCTGTTTGTGCGGAGCAGAGCGAATCTGCCCCGTAGTGTTTGTTGCGCCTTCTGCCTTACTGGCAGAGCGCTCCATTTAGGTAGAAGGCAGTAGTAACTGCATTCGAACCTGTGTAGCTGACGTTGAAGCTCACGGTCAGACCGTTGTTGACGCCGGGCGTGGCCGACTGCACGTTATACGTCACGTGGCAGGCACCCGCCGGAGCCGATTGCGTGGTGATACTGGTTGTTGTGGATTCGGATGAGCTTCCGCCCGCATCCACAGCCACAACTGCAAAGCTGTAGGATGTGTTGGGATTGAGACCTGTCACCTCGTAATTCGTTGCAGTGATTCCGCTGGCGATCGTCGTGGATGTTAGCGACACTTCCTCTACAGAGTAGGCTGCGGAAGAGGCATTCGGCGGTAATGGAACTGCGCCACAATTCAGGTTGATTTGAGAACTCGAAGCAACAATAGCCGTCAGAGACTCTGGCGTGCTGGGAATGCTCGCCTGAACTAGGTGTTTAGTCCCGGCATTTGATGGATTGGGTTGAGGGTATTGTCAACAGGCTCCATGATCAGGCTGGACAACCCATAGTTGTTGTTGGGTACGGCCACGAATGGACCGCTTGCGCCACCCGATGGAGCATATTCCAGCGTAACGGTTGCACCATGCACCGGGGTTTTACCGTCGGAGTAGAACACCCGTCCACTGGGATCAATTCAGATAGAAACCGTCTGGGTCTTTACAGTGCCACCACAGGCCGCTGTAATGACGATGGCCGCGGGTGTTCCGCCGAATTCTGCACTCAGTGGCCAGAATGACGTTACATTGGCTGCAAACATGGTCGTCCCTGCAACGGCGGACAGCCGTGGATTTCGTCATCGCTGATGACCGGAGTTTCTGGTCGGGCCATGCTAGCACGCAGTAGATTAAAACATTTGAATAAGGCTATAAAAAATACTTATCCATGATTGGTTCAACAATAGTCGCTGTCAAATATATCTGCGAATTTGTAAAGAATTATTTCTTAAAAAATAAAATTGTAGGTACAAATAAAAACCGGCGGATGCTAAAGTGCAATCCGCCGGGAGATTTGTCCAGCTTTTGTTCGAGCTTGAATGCAGAATTTTCCTTTACTTGTTTACATCATTTTTCCTGTGCTGGGGGATTGATCCTGGGCCGTTGTGGGTGCCGCTGTGGGGTTGTTGGCCAGCAGTTGTACTTCTACCCGGCGATTCTCCGCGCGGCCAGAGGCGGATTGATTGCTGGCCACGGACTTGTCTTTGCCAATGCCAATCAGATAAAACCGGTGCGCGGGCACGTTGTATTTTGTGGCTAAGTATTGCACCACTGCTTCCGCGCGCATCTGGCTCAACTGGTAGTTGTACTGACTGCCACCGATGGAATCCGTGCTGCCCGTCACCTCCAAAATGTAAGAGGGGAAGTTGCTGAACTGGCTGGCGAACTGGTCGAGCTGCGTTTTGTCCTTGGGCGTCAGTGCAGCTTTGTTGAACGCAAAATGTACTTGCACATCTGCCACGGAATGGTAGCTGTCCAAATTTCCAACCAAGCTGGAGAGTGAGTCGGCGCGGTTCATCGCCTGCTGTGCGGAGGTCTGCGCCTGCGATGCTGCATCTCCTGCGGTCTTCGCTTGCTGGCTTGCGGCGTTGGCGGCACTTTGCGCCTGGGCAATGCCCTTGTCCGCGCTTTGGCTCAGGTCATCCAAGCCGCGATGATTGGCCGCTGTCTGATCCTCCAACTGCGTGGTCTGCTGAATTAGCGGGTCCGTCTGGTTGCGCACATAATTTTTGCTGGCGCAACCAGTAAACACCAAAGCAACGGCCACACTTACAGCCAGCATCAATACGGTGGATTTTCCATGCACCGTATTGTGGGAACCTTGGCTGTTCTTCTGATTGAGGCTTTGCGTCCATGTGTTCATAAAAATTGACCCTCTCGTGTTTTGTTTTTTTTGGATTTGCGTCTTCAAGATAACCCGTTGCTGATGCAATCGAAGTGCCATAGCGGAAAGCAGCCTTGCAGGCTGTATTTGCAATTACATAGAGCAGATTTTTGCTGACGGGGTACGCACATCGTTCGCACGCCGTGTAGTTTTTACATGCTGCGTTCGGCGAACCGCAGTATTCCTTATCCTTCCGCGCAGCGCATCCGAGTCGAGACAATGACACGCACCATTGAAAATGGAGTCATCCTGAGGAGCATCACGACGAAGAATCCAGAGGGTGCGTGCAAGTCGATGCAGATGTACTCTCTGGATTCTTCGCTCCGCTCAGAATGACTCGCGGCACAAGGTAAAGAATCACACCCACCACCCCTGTGTCCTTTCGCTCCAGTGCATCTGCGTCGAGGGAATTTGCAGTTCATCCCCGCACGTCCTATGAAGCTACGGCTTCGTGCCCGCGGCGATAGACTGAGGACTGCGCAGCGCACATCGCATGGACCTCATCGAAAAAATCCGCACTCTACCCACGCAGCCCGGCGTCTATTCGTATCGCAATGCCGAGGGCGAAGTGATCTACGTGGGTAAGGCAAAAAATCTGCGTGCGCGCGTGCGTTCCTATTTATTGGAGTCGTCGCAGGCCAACGCCAAGACTGGCTCGTTGATGCGCGAGGCTGTGGACCTCGACTACATTCTCGTTGGCAATGAGGCCGAGGCGCTCGCTCTCGAAAATAATCTCATCAAGCAGCGCAAGCCACGCTTCAATATTTTGCTGCGCGACGACAAAACTTACCCGTATGTGAAGCTCACGCTGCGCGACCGCCATCCCAAGGTCTTCGTCACCCGGCGCGTGCGCAAAGATGGTGGCGCATACTATGGCCCGTATTTTCCCGGCAGCTTGGCCTATCGCATTGTGGAGTTGATCGAGCGCACCTTTCTGCTGGCCAACTGCAAGGTGGACTTGGAGCGTTACCACGCGCGGCCCTGCTTGCAGTTCTACATTCATCGCTGTTTGGGGCCATGTGTGGAGAGCCTGACCACGCCGCAGATTTACTCCCAGGCCGTGCGCGATGCACAACTATTGCTGGAGGGTCGCGCCACGCAACTGGAGAAATCTTTGCTGGAGCGCATGGAGCAGGCCGCGGCTGCGGAGCAGTTCGAACAGGCTGCGCGCTACCGCGACATGCTCGATACTGTGCGCCAATTGCAGGAAAAACAGCGCGTGGCCGCCGCCAGCGGAGACGATGCCGACGTCTTTGGCTACCACTACGAAAACGGAATGCTGGCCGTGAATCTGTTTCACGTCCGCAATGCGCGCATCGTCGATCGTAGTGAATTTTTCTGGGAAGAATTGCCGCAGTTGCTGGACGCTGAGGATTCCAGTTCCAACGAAAACACTGCGCCCGATGCAGAGCCAGACGCGCTACAAAAAGAATCCTTTCATCCCGGTGCTTTTTTTGCTGCACTGCTAAAGCAGCGCTACATTGACCAGCAATACGTGCCCACGCACATTTATGTGCCAACTGATTTTACCGATCGCGAAGCGCTCACGACGCTGCTGAGCGAGCGCAGCGGGCACAAGGTGGAAATCCTCGCACCCCAACGCGGCGACAAGCGAGCGTTGGTCGATCTCGCCGGACAAAACGCGAAGCAATCCTATGACCAGCGCTTTCGCGTGCTGCAACCCAGCGTGCGCGCCGTGCAGGAGTCGCTGCAAGAATCGCTCAATTTGCCGGAGTTGCCAGAGCGCATTGAGTGCTTTGACATCTCGCACACACAGGGCGCGGAGACGGTGGCCTCGCTGGTGGTCTGGGAAAAAGGCGCAATGAAAAAATCGGACTACAGAAAATTTCAGATCAAAACCGTGACGGGCGTCGATGACTTTGCCAGCATGAAGGAAGTGTTGCTACGTCGCTATCAGCGCCTGCAAGCGGAGAGCAAACCCATGCCCAGCTTGGTGCTCGTCGATGGCGGACTCGGCCAGCTACATGCCGCAGCCACCGCGCTGGAAGAGTTGGGCCTTGCCACGCAGCCGCTGGCCTCCATTGCCAAACGCGAGGAGATTCTCTACGTCTACGGGCAGGAGGAGTATCCGATCGTGCTCGATCGCCATTCGCCCGTGCTGCATCTGGTGCAGCGCATCCGCGATGAGTCACATCGCTTCGCCATCACCTATCATCGCAAGCGCCGCCAAATGCGCGACCGCGACTCGGAGTTGTTGCACATTCCCGGCGTGGGAGACCACACACGCACGCGCCTGTTGGAGCACTTCGGCAGTCTGGACGCGGTCAAGAAGGCATCGGTCGAAGCGCTCACCTCTGTCGTTAACGCCAAGCTCGCCCGCGCCATCCACGCGCATTTTCACACAGAGAAATCTGGCTCCATGCAGAAAATCTAACTTCTCCGACGCGCCACTTCCTCATACACGGCAACGTATTGCTTCGCTGGATTTTTCCAGCGGAAATCCATCGCCATGCCGTTGCGCTGCAACTGTTGCCAGCCGGGAGTGTCTTGAAACGCCACAAAGGCACGTTGTAGCGCGGCCAACAAATCCATGGGATCGAGGCCTTTGAATTTGAAGCCGGTGCCGGTGCGCGTCTCCGCGTTCCACTCTTGCACCGTGTCTTCCAATCCGCCGGTCGCGCGCACGATTGGCGGCGTGCCGTAGTGCAGGCTGTAAATCTGGTTCAGCCCGCATGGCTCATAGCGCGAGGGCATCAAAAACATATCCGAGCCTGCCTCAATCTTGTGCGCCAGCACGTTGTCGTATCCGATGCGCACGGCGATTTTGTCAGGAAATTTCTCCGTCAACTCCGTAAACAATTTTTCGTAATATGTTTCGCCGCTACCCAAAACCAGCAGCACCATCTCCTCCTGCGCCAGATCGTCGGCAATGGCGGCAATCAGGTCGAAGCCCTTCTGCGTGGCCAGACGCGAGACGATACCCACCACCGGCGTTGTCTCCGGCACGGCATCGAGCGCGTAAGCATGCAGCAAATCGCGGCGGCAGGTCTTCTTTCCCTCTAGCCGCCGCGCGGAGTAGTGTGCGGCGATCAGCGCGTCCGTCGCAGGGTTCCACGCGGAAGTATCCACCCCATTCAAAATGCCGTGTAGGTCTGCGGCACGACGCTGGAACATGCTCTCCAATCCAAAGCCAAACTCCTCGGTCTGAATTTCTTTTGCGTACGTGGGGCTGACCGTGGTGATGGCATCCGAGTAGACGATGCCTCCCTTGAGAAAGTTGAAGGTGTCAAAGTGTTCCAGTTTGTCCATGGTGAAGACATCCCACGGCAGCAGCAGTTGCTCCGTGGTTTTTGGCGGAAACCATCCTTGATAGCCAGCGTTGTGCACGGTGAGCACGCAGGGAATCTTGCGCAGTACGGGATCGAAATAATAGGTGGTGCGCAAAAGCACAGGCAACATCGCAGCTTGCCAATCGTGCACGTGAAAGACATCGGGCACGCCGAGTTGTTTGCTGGCCTCCAGCACGGCGCGCGCAAACAGACCAAAGCGCTCGGCGTTGTCGGGATAGTCGCCCGCTTGCGTGCCATACAAGCCTTCGCGGTCGAACAACTCTGGGCAATCGACAAAATAAAATTGCACGCCCTCGCGCAGTCCGCCGTCCACGATGCGCACAAATCGGTTGTAAAAAGGGAAGGGAATCGTCAAGCTGGGGATGGCCGTCTTCGGCTTGTTGAGTTTCTCCAGCACGCCGCGATATAGCGGCAGATACACCGTGACGCGATGGCCAAGCTGCGTCAACTCGGCGGGCAGAGCACCGACCACATCGGCCAGGCCGCCGGTCTTGGCGAAAGGAACACACTCCGAAGCGGCAAAGACAATCTGCATCGCACCTCCGCGCAATTGCGCCACATTCTCTTATATCGGATGCGGGTTGTTCGTGTCCGTCTAGGCGACGTCGGAGATGGATACTGGTTGCGGCAGTCGCTGGCGCAACTCGCGCAAAATCGCGTCAATGGCGGCGAAGAGTGGGCCTTCCAGCGTGCAGCCGCTGGCATTGGCATGGCCGCCGCCGCCCAGGTCTTCGGCCACGCTGGCCACGTTGAAGCTGCCCTTGCTGCGCAGGCTCAGCCGCAAGCGATGGTCGGGCAGCTCGCGCAGAAACACGGCCACCTCCACGCCCGCGATGCCAATCGCGTAGTTCACGATGCCTTCGCAGTCCTCTTCCTCTGCACCGCAACGCACCATGTCGCCGTGTGTCACCCAGAGCCAGGCGATCTTTCCATCCAGTTGCAATGTGGCCAGCGCCGCGCCCAGCAAGCGCATCTTGGATTGTGGATTGCTGAAGTACACATCGCGCGCAATCTGTGATGGGTCGGCCCCATGCTCGACCAGTGCCTGCGCCAGTGCGAAGGTCTGCGCCTGCGTGCCTTGGTAGCAAAATGCTCCCGTATCGCTGAGCAGTGCTGTGTACAAGCAGGTGGCCATCGCTGGAGTCACTGTGGCTCCCAGGCTTTGCGCCAAGCAGTAGACCAGCTCGCCCACGGCACTTGCGGGAGGATGAATCCAATTGATCGCGGCAAACTCGCGCCCACTTACATGGTGGTCGATGTTGAGCAGATACTGCCCCTCCAGCCCGCGCAGGCGCGTGCGCTCGATGCCGTCGCATTCGAGCAGCAGCACTGCATCATAGGTACGGTCAATCGATGGCGTGCAGCGAATGCGTTCCGCACCGGGCAGCGTGCGATAGATCGCGGGAACGCGGTCGCGCAGCGCCAAGTCTACGTGTTTGCCCATCTGCTCCAACAGCAGCGCGCAGCCCAACATGGAGCCGACCGCGTCGCCATCCGGGCGCGCGTGCGCAGTGATCAGAAAGGTTTGGCGCTCTCGAATCGCCGCCAGCAATTCCACAGGGGCTTGGGCCGGGGCGGATGCAGAGCGCGAATCGGCATGTTTGTGATGCGCGCGGCGCGGCGTCATGGCTCCGTGTCTTTCTGGCCTGCGGCGGGCTGCGCTTGTGCGGCTTGTGCAGACAGAGATGTAGCTTGCGCGGCGGATTGCGCAGAGGCGCGTGCTGCGGTCTTTTTTGCGTTGCGTTCCGCACGATCCAGCAGAGAGTCCATGCGCGACTTGAACCGCTGCGAGCGGTCGATGGTAAACACCAGTTCAGGTATATGGCGTTTGCCCAGGCGCTCCAGCAGCGCATAACGAATATGGCCCTTGGCCGCGATCAGGCCGTCCAGCGTCTCGCGCTCCTCTTCGTCTTGGCCGTCGATGGCGATAAAAATCTGCGCCGACTTGCCGCCGGGCGCGATGGCAACCTCAGTGACGTAGGCGAAGTGAATGCGGGGATCGCTCAACTCGCCTTCGATCATGGAACTGATCTCTTCGCGCAGCGTTTCGGCCATGCGGTCTTTATGATGCTTTTTTGCCCGATCTTCCGGCATGACTGCCCATTCTTTCTGCGTGCATCTGGCGTATGGCTGCGCACACTACCAAAAAGGTGAGGATACCAAACATCATACCCCGAAGGAATGCGTCGCAGCCTGCATAGCGGCGTGGGTGATTCGAGTCACCGACAGCGCGCCTTCGCATACTGTCACATTGGATAGTGGACATGCGGAGAACACCATGCCACAGTGCTCCGCATCCAAGTGAGGTTTTCGTTCGCTGACAGGATGTAGTCGCAGTATTCAAGGAGCCAAAATGCGTATCCATGCAAATTCTGCAATTTCTTTGCACACGGCGTCCAGGCGCTTGATTAGGTTTGGGCATTCTGCAACTGCATGCAGTGTGTTGCTATTTGCAGGTTTGCTGAGTGCCTGCGGCGGCGGCATGGCTCCCGGCGGCGTCCAAACACCGTCCGCGGCAACCACACCTGTACAGGTGAATCTTGGGGACTCGCCTGCGGACTGGATGCTGGCCTTTTCCATGAACATTACATCCATGACGCTTACTGGCAATTCCGGTCCCGTCAATGTGGTTTCCACTCCTGTGCCGATGGAGATGATGCGTACCATGGGGGCCATGCAGCCGCTGTCCATGATCGCAGTGCCGCAGGGTACTTACACTGGCGCAACGATCACGATTGGTTCGGCAACCGTGATGTATGTTGATCCGGTGTCGAAGGCGCTCACGCAGCAGACCCTCTCCGGCCCTATGCTCAGCACGATTGCTTTTAACGCGCCTATCACCGCTGGGACGACACCCATGGCAATGAATTTTGATCTTGATCTTGCAGCATCCGTCAGCGGTCAAGCCGGAGCACTGAACATGAATCCGGTGTTTCACATGTCGTCTGCCCTTCAAGGCTCTGGCAATCCAGCCAGTTATTCTGATGGCGGAGTCCAGCAAATGATGGGCGTCGTTTCCTCCACTACGGGCAGTTCCTTCGCCATGACCTCCATGCAGGCTGCGCAGGCACTTACATTCATGACAAATGCCTCGACGATCTTTAGCGGCACAGGCATGAGTTCCATGGGTTCGATGAGCGCCGGGATGTTGCTGATGGTGGATGCTACATTGCAGTCGGATGGTTCGCTGATGGCAACCCATGTGGAGTCCATGATGGGTTCCGGCGGCGCGATGGGCGAAGGGATGCTGACCTCCGTGACCGGACAGCCTGCGACACAGCTTGCTCTGGTTATGCAGAATGGCGTGGGTACAGGCATGATGGCATCGGATTTCTCAGCAGGAATTACGGTGAATCTAAGTCCAAGCACCTCGTATTCGATCGATGCAGAGAGTGTGGATCTAACCCAGGTCCCATTTACGCCGGTCTTCGATGCCAGCCACATCTATGCCGGGCAAGCCGTCATGCCGGTTAGTGCCAGCGGCATGATGAGCGGTGGCATGGGCGGTTCGATGATGGGTGGAAGCCCAATGGCCGGGTCACTAACAGCGTCTGCGGTGGAGTTGGAACCCCAAGGTCTCAGCGGCACAAACTCCGCAGCCATTAGCAGCGGAACCACCACCAGCTTTACGCTGACGCTGCCCGCCGACTCAGCCTTCACAGCGCTGACGGGTGCCTCCACCGTAACGATCTACCCACAGTCGGGAACGAATCTCGCCTCCAGTGCTCCCATAGCAGCCGGTTCCACCGTGCATGTCTTTGGGCTGGTGTTCTTCGATGGTGGGCAGTGGAAGATGGTTCCTGCCAGCATCAGCATGGCTGACTAAGATGGATGTCTTTTTCCATAATGCTCTTGAATCCAGTCCATGATCGGGGTGATGCCCGACAACGGATTCTCCGCCTGTGACCATTTCCTGTTCGGCAGTAAGTGGAGCAAGGCGAGCAAAGATAGTGCGCTGCGCTCATTTTGTTGCGCTCTGGATAGTCCCAAGGAGTGCAGGATTGATTGTGCGGACTCAATTTTCTTTGTTTTCGTCATTGAATCAATTTCCGCACCTGTTGATCCGTCATCGTCTGCGCGAATGAGGCTTGGCCGCGTGCCCATTCACCCAGTTCACGCAAGGCACTCTGGTCTGGATACAGCATATTGCGAAGATCGGTTGCATTGACCTGTGTATGGCCGTTGAAGCGGCGAAAGGCTTCGTCAACCGCTGATGTATTCAGGTACGCGGCCAGGCCATAGGCGATTGCTTCTGGCAGTCCATGTTTGTCGATATGAAATACATTCAGGTGGTTTTCAAATCCAAGATAATCATTGCCGGGAAATGCGTCTGGCCTGACCACACTGGCAACAATCCGGCGTTTTTCTTCCTTGGACGAAAAACGCCGGACTACTGTATAGAACCCATTCGGATAAAGCCACTTTTTTGTGGATGCATTCATGCAGATCGCATTGCCGTGCTTGATACCGTCCTTGGGCCAGCAGAGCCTTTGTTCGCGGAAGTGTCCCGGATAAAGCAAGGGGACGGTATGCGGTTTTGGAGATGTTTGGATATGCTCCAGAAGGCGAAAATCCACGATTGGCCCGGTCGATACTGTAATTCCTAGGCTGGAAAGTGTCGCACGCACATTTTTGGACAACTCAATTGCCGTATGTTCTGAAGAAGTAGGAACATGAATAAATTTTTCTGAGTCTTGCGGAAAAACAATTCGTGAAAATGGATGTTCTTGTGATATTAGATCCGAAAACGTATCGTCAGTAGAGTGGGAAACAGTGACGGAGCCTTGTTCTCCTCCACATTCCAGGTGGATGATTACATTCTCTTGCAGTACGCCATCTTCTTGAAATGCTTTGGTTCGAGAAGTAAACAGATGCAGGTGGTGTAGTGCCGCATGTTGCAAAATATATTCACGGAAGGGTCGATAGTAAGGACCATTGCAGAAACTGCGTGGAAGAATGGCAACCATGTGACCGCCATGTTTCATCAGCGCCAATGACAACGCTACAAATGCCGAATAAAGATTGACGGTTTCAATGCCTGCTTTGCGCAAAACAATGCGATGGCTCGAACGGCTGTCAATCTTTTTGTACGGTGGGTTCAGAATTGCGTGCGTGTAGCGTTTGGGAGCCATGATTTGCAGTGCTGCCGCCTCAATAAAGTCCTGCGAATTTATATTCCATCGAATCGGCAGATGTTCCGCATAAGTTGTCAATGCTTCGGCAAGATGGTTCCGCAGGTGAGGATCAATTTCATAGGTCTCTACATCAGCCTGTTGAAAGAGAAAACCATCCTGCATAGCCCAGCGATCCAAAAATGCGCTGGATAGGGAGCCTACACCTGCACCTGCATCCAATAAAACACAGGTTTGTAGTGTGCTGGGCGGAAACAAGGATGACATAAATCGTGCGATGGGCGCTGGCGTCATGTACTGTCCCAATTTCGCGCGATTCGCCAGCGCAAGTTTTGTCGAGACCGATTTCCGCACAGAGTCCGCTGGTTCGAGCAACTGGATGTGCGCAGGCATGGCCTCTATCCTTGTCAAAACCGTTCGCTGCTCAAGGAATTCGTTTGCTGCGAACCTTGGCTTACCGCAGTATCGCAGATCGAAGTTGCCTCTGTCCGTGCTACTCTTCCGGGAAGAATTCGACAAAAGCGTCGGTGACGTTGGCACCGTGTTTTTCTGCGATGCGCTGGCAGGTCTCTTCGACCTGTTGCATCTGTCCGCGCAGGTACTCGCGTGAGGCGGAGATGGCGGCGATGCCGAGTGTGGCCCGCTGCCACAGCACGGACTCATCCAACTCTGCAACGGAGACGTTGAAGCCGCTGCGCAGCCGGTCTTTCAGGCTGCGGACACACTGCCGGCGATCCTTCAGCGAGTGCGCCTGCTCCAAGCGCAGCTCGACGGTGAGGACAGCCAAGTGCATACAGGACTTTATACTGCAAAGCACTTTGCTTTGCAGGGGATGATTTTATTGTGCCGGGGCATCGGGTCGTGCAGTGGTGCCGGGCAGGGAGGTCGTCTTCGCCTCGTGCGCATTCACCAAGTCACGCAAGTCTTTGCTGGGCTTGAAGAATGGGATCCGTTTGGCTGGGACATCCACGCGCACGCCGGTCTTGGGGTTACGTCCGATGCGGGCGTTGCGCTGGCGGGTTCGGAAGCTGCCAAAGCCGCGGATTTCTATCTTGTCGCCAGAGCGCAAAGCACTGATAACAGAGTCGAATACAGTTTCCACGATCGTCTCGGCATCGTGACGGGTCAGGTCGCCCAGCTGCATTACTTCAGAAACCAAATCAGATTTGGTCATGCCCGCTCCTCTGCTATGAACATACAACAACTGGAGAAAAGCTACAACCTCAAGAAAGCAAAAGGTGTTAAGTTTGCAAATTCCCGCCGTGCTCTAACGCCACATCGTATAGAAGCCGGGGGCCTGGTCGAGCAGCGTCTCCGGGCTGGGCAGCAGGGATTTTGAATCGGCACCAAG
>JAJZCX010000279.1 GCA_021851625.1 Acidobacteriota bacterium
GGCGCTCTACAAAAAGATGGGGGCCACGCCCGCCGAGAAGACCGCCATTGACGACACCAACATCACTTCGACAGCCAGCACGCTGCAAGTGCAATTCTCCGCCTCGGACAACGACTTCGCCACGCTGCTGCAATCGCCGCTCTTCCAGTCCGTCGTGCACTAAAAGCAACTACGGCGCTGCCCTTGCGAGCGAACATGGGGAAGAAGAATGATTCTTTCTCCAATACACTGAGTCATTCTGAGGAGTGTAGCGACGAAGAATCCAGAGGATGCTAGCAGCACAGTTGCAGCCTGCATTCTCTGGATTCTTCGCTTGCGTTGCTCGCTCAGAATGACTCCGCCTGAAGCAGGAACAACCTCTTGAGACTCCACAGCTAGAGTGGGAGTGTAACCGCAGATCCCTTCCCTGCGTTCCCTGCGGGAACGCAGCCTGCCCTGAGCGAAGTCGAAGGGGTCGGGATGACAGAGTGTTTGCACTGCGGGCATGGTCGTGTTCTCAAAAATGCCTGTGTCGTAAAAGATTTGTCATTCCGAGCGAGCGCAAGCGAGTCGAGGAATCTGCGGTTACACTCCCGCGTTGCAATCCATGCCTACGGCTTCAATTGCGCATCCCAGCGCACCGCGCCCGCGCCATCCACATGAATCGTCAGCGTCCCTTGCTCGCCTTCCACCAAGCGGGGGCCGGTGGAGCTATGCGGATGTAGCGCGCTATCCAAATACTGCATCTGGAGCTTCCCCGCTCCCTGAATCTCAAAGTGATACGGGAAATGTCCGCCCGGCGGCAAGTTGGAAATCCCAAAGCTGGCACTGGGATAATCGACTTCAATGTTTTGCAGCGGCGCTGCGCCATCGTTGACAACCATGGCCTGCACCACGTGAGACCGGCAGCCGCAGAGCGACTGCAACAGCAGCACGCCTGCTCCGGCGCAAAAAATTCGTTGGAAAAGTTTTCCTTCTACCCGCATATCTTGAGTGTAGCGGTTGCGCCGCATCAACGATTCGTATCCGGCTTGTCTGCCTTGCGCGGCAGCAACTTCACCATCTCTGGCAAGCGACGCATGGCCGCCGAACAGCGCAGCCACAGCCGCTGCTCCATCGCTGGAGAGCCGCCCAATATCGCCCCCGGCTCAACATCGCCGTGCACGCCAGCCTGCGCCAGCAACACAGCGCCATCGCCGATCGTGCAATGTCCGGCCACGCCCACCTGCCCGGCGACGATCACGTTGCGCCCCACATGCGTGGAACCAGCCAGCCCGGCCTGCGAACAGAGCAGCGTATTTTCTCCCACACTCGACCCATGCCCCACCTGCGACAGGTTGTCGATCTTCACGCCGCGATCCACACGCGTCTGCCCTACGCTCGGTCGATCCACAGAGGCATTCGTCTGCACCTCCACCGCATCGCCCAACACGGTGATGCCCGACTGTGGAATCTTGTGCCAATCGCCCTGGTCATTCTTGGCAAAGCCAAAGCCGTCGGCACCAATCACCGCGCCATTTTGCAGAATCACGTCATCGCCCAAGCGGCAGCCCTCGCGCACCACGGCGTGCGTGTGCGCCAGAAAACGGTGGCCAATCTGCGCCCCTTCGTAAATCACCACATGCGGCAGCAGCACGCAGTCATCGCCCAGCGTTACGTTGGCCCCGATCACCACATACGCGCCCACATGGCAGTTACGCCCTAGCCGCGCCGTCGCGTCTATAACAGCCGTGGGATGAATCCCCGGCGCATATTTTGGCATGGGATGCAGCAGCGCAATCGCGCGCGCAAAAGCCAGATAGGGATTCTTGATGCGCAGCGTCGCCGTGGAGATGGCTGAAAAACTCTCCTCCACCAACACCGCCGCGGCCCGCGTACTGCGCGCCAAGGGCGCATATTTCGGATTGGCGACAAACGTTACCTGGCCCGGCCCGGCCTCTTCAATGCCTGCCACGCCTGTGATTTCCAACTCCGGGTCGCCTTCCAAACGCGCGCCCAATTGTTGCGCCAGCTCACTCAGTTTCATGCTGCGATTGTAGTTGAGCCACACGTCGCGCGCGACCCTCAGAAAAATCAACGGGCCAGAGAATTTTTTCTCTGGCCCGTTTGTATTCCTACTGCATTGTGCTCTACGACTGCGCGGCCTCCGCGCCCTCTGCACCTTTGACGCGCACCACGGTGATCTTGCTGAAGCCTTCTTTGAAGCTCGGCGGACGCAGCCGCTCGGCCATGCCGCGCAGCGTCTGCTCGTTCACGGTGCGCTCGCGGCGCTCGTTACGCTCCAGGCAAACCTCGATCGGCACATCAAAGAAAACCGCCTGCACCTCAAAGCCAAAGCTGCGGGCCATTTTGATCCACTGGCGGCGTTCGTGCGGCGACAGATTCGTCGCGTCCACATAATTCCACGGCATTTTGGCGATCAGGCGCGCGCGCAACAGCGAGCGCAGCGTGGAGAAGACCAAGCCCTGATAGCGCTGCTCCGTAATGTCGTCAAAGAGAATCGTGCGCAGCATATCGCTCGACAGCGGCGTAACTCCGCGGCGTTTAAACCACGTCGTCTTGCCAGAGCCGGGCAGGCCAATGGTCAACACTACATAACCTTTGGGCGCGCGCGCGGCCTGCGGTGCCGCAGGCAGTGTGGTCGGAGCGGTCAACGACTCCGGCTGCGTCTCAACGACCAGCCTGCCCTCCGCTGCTACACCGGCTGCGCCAGCGTGTTCCGCGTCGTGCGCGAAGTCAGACTCCGCTGCGGCGGGAGCCGCATGGCTGGCTCCAGATTCGGCGCCCAGATACGACGGCTGCAGGGGCGCGGGCTGATCCTGGGGTAGTTCCTGTCCAATTTTTCCAGTGGACTCCGAATTATTCGGGCCACGCTTCGTGCGACGTCTCATGAATCGGTCGCGCATCCAATTGCGCATACCGCGCTTGTAACACATTGCAGCCCCACGCCGCAAATTTTCCTCTGGATTTCCAGATTTTTCCCACATGTCGCTCCCCGCATCCAGCCCAAGCCATTCACGCCCCAAGCCGCCCAAAATCCCCACCCCCCCGGCCCCGAACACAGGCCAAAACCGTCGCCGGCCCACACAAAAAAACCCCACTCCCCAACAAAAAAAACAAAAACCAGATCCCAA
>JAJZCX010000280.1 GCA_021851625.1 Acidobacteriota bacterium
GCACGCGATAGCGGAAGGCGGCAAACATATTCTTCGACAGATTGTGCACCACGCCCAGCGCGCCCTCTGCCCAGCGCACGCGCACCATGTCGCGGCCAAAGGCGGAGCGCTGCGCGAAGCCAGCTTTTTTCGCACAGTAGCCGAGGCGCATGTCTTCCAGCACCTCCATCGGCATGGCCGCGAAGCCGCCGAGTTGTTCATACACTGTGCGGCGGATCAGATTGAATGCGCCCACGCCGATAAAGTCACGCTTGGCGCGCGGGTTGGCGATCTGCCATGGACGGCCTGCCCAGACCGAGAAGCACTGAAAAAATGCGAGGAAGCCGCGCTCATCCCAACGGCGCAAAATCAGCGTGGGATAAACAACCATGTGATCGGCGCGCGTCTCCAACGCGCAGGCCAAGGCGCGACGCAGCACGTCGGGCGCAAAGAAAATATCAGCATCGGTAAAGAGCAGCCAGTCGGACTGCGCCAACTGCGCGGCCTGAGCCATGGCGTGTGGCTTGCCCAGCCAGCCTTGCGGCAGAGCATCGATGTGCAGCACGCGCAAACGACCCTGCGCGATGGCTTCGCTGGCAACCAGTTCCATCTGCGCTCCGGTTGAGTCGGTCGAGCGATCGTTGACAGCGATGATCTGCAAATTGGCATATTCGCTGGAGAGCAACGCCCGCAGAGCAGCGGCGATGGACTGCTCCTCATTGCACGCAGGCACGATGACGGTGAGCGAGGGCGCAGCCATTTGCCGCGAAGCGGTGTCGAATTTTTCGTCGTGCAGGTTGGGAATGCGCGGCAGCAAAAAAAGTGCGGGCAAGATGCGCCAGAGCCATGCTGCGGAAATCACACAGGTAAGAAGAACGAAGACACGCGAGGCGAGCAGAGTTTGGATGCAGTGAGTCATGCGGCTGTCTTCAGGTTCTCATGAATGCGCGGCGCGTGAAACCGACTCGTCGGACAACTCCAGCGGCGGAGCGTAGCGCGCGCCCCACAGCAGCAAAGCGCCCGAAAGCAGCATGGACACCAGCGTCAACGCCAAGCCCATCGGCAGCGAGCTATGATCGGAGACCCAGCCGATTATGCGCGGCGAGGGAGCATCCCCCAGCGCGTGAATTACAAATAACTCGATCGCAATCGCTGTCGAGCGTACCGGCGCGCCGACGGCGTTCACAATCGCCGCATTCAGCGGGCCGGTGTTCAGGAAGAGTAGAAACTCCGCCGCAGCCAACGCGGCCACCATGCCCGCGCGCGGACCAAAGAAGGTGAGCACCCCGGCGGGAATGGCCAGCAGCACGCTCCACGCCGAGAGCAAGTAGAGTGCGGCGGCATTGTGCCGGAGCCAGCGCTGCGCCAACCATCCGCCGAACCATGTGCCCAGAATGCCGGTAACGACCGTGATGGCACCCAGCAATTGATTCGCCGCGGGCAGTGAGTAGTGGCCGTTGCGATAGAGAAACGTTGGCATCCACACCGAGATGCCGCCCATGGAGAAGACCATCATGGCCATGCCGAGCGTGGCCGTCCAATAGGCGCGATTGCGCAGCAGCCCGGCCACGGTGGCGCGGCTGGGCGTTGCAGGCAGGTGTTCCGATGCGCCGCGCTGTGGCTCGCGCATCCAGAAAAAAACAGCGGCGGCCAGCGCAATGCCCGGCAGCGCGCAAAGATAAAACGGAACACGCCAGCCGTAGGCGCTGCCCAATGTACCACCGAGAACGTATCCCAGCGCTGCGCCGACGGGCAGCGCGAGATAGAAGATGGTAAGAATGCGATTGCGCTCCTCCTCTGGCCAGAAGTCAGCAAGCAGCGCGGGTGCAAAGATGCCAAAACTGGCCTCGCCAATGCCCACGATGGCGTGGCGCAGATACAACATGGCGTAGCTATGCACGGTGGCGGTGAGCAGCGTGGCCGCGCTCCACAAGAGCGCGCCGAGTACGAGCAGCGGCTTGCGCGGGAAACGGTCGCCCAGCCAGCCGGTGAGCGGAGCAGCCAGCATATATGTGATGAAAAATGCGTAAGTGAGCGCGCCCATGCGCTCATCGCTTACGTGAAATTCGCGCTGCACCAGCGGCTGCACGCCCGGCAGAATGTAGCGGTCAATATAGTTGAGCAGATTGAGCGCGGTGAGCAACGCCAACGCAACCCACGCCGCGCGCGGTACCGTATGGGCGTGTGCATGTTTGGATTGTGGTTGGGATGGCATTGGGGCCAGCATAGCAGCAGCGACGCAGGATGGGCATCCGCGAAGAAATCAGATTTACGCCGCTTTGATTTTCACCTGTACGCGGCCCAGTCGTGCGGCCATGTTGACCAACGCGTCCAGAGAGAAACGCGAGAGGCGGCCTCGCAGCAGGTCATTCATGCGCGGCTGGGTGACACCGCAACGCCGAGCCGCCTCTGTCTGTGTCCATTTTTGGCGCGCGACAATGGCCGCAATGCTACGCACCAGTTCCGCGCGAGCCTGTAGGTTTGCGGCCTGTTCCGGGGTGTTGGCAATGGCGTCCCAAACGCTGGGGTAGGCTTTGGCTTTGCTCATGATTGTTCCCTCCTGAGTTGCGCGAACCGTTGTCGCGCTATTTCCACGTCACGTCTGGCTGTGGTCTGACTCTTCTTTTGGAATGCGCGCAACACGTAGACAGCATCGGCAAGCCGGGCAGAATAGATGATCCGGTAGATGCCAGAATCGTCTCGAATGCGAATTTCTTCCACCCCCTTGCCAATGCTGTGCATGGGCTTGAAGTCGTGCGGCTGCTCACCGCGCTGCACCTGTTCCAGTTGATAGCCCGCATCGTGTTGTGCATCCTCTGGAAACTCCCTCAGACACTCCAGCGAATCTCCAAGGAACCGGACAGGCTTCATGGAAGCAGTATATCAGTTTGGATATGTATGTTCGGCACCCTGGGTTCGATCAATACAACATACCGTCGTGCCACGGTCAGGAATTGCGGTTACTTTACATCAGGGCGGGGCCAGCGCGCTTCCACCACGGTTGAGATGCCGCCACGCGGGCGGAAGTCACCTTTGACTATGGCCCAGACCGGTTCGCAGGCCTTGACCACATCGACGAGCACTTGGTTGACGATATTCTCCTGAAAGATGCCCAGATTGCGGTACGA
>JAJZCX010000281.1 GCA_021851625.1 Acidobacteriota bacterium
TTCGGCGTCAGCCGCACCGGCTCCCCTGCAACCAGCACCTGATGCGCCTGCGGATCAATACGAAACTGACCCACTTCCAAAATTGCATCCGTCGCGCTGTGCGGCTCCGGCAACTGGGCCGTGCGGCGCAGATTGGCACGAACGCGCGCCAAAAGTTCCCCGGTGCTGAAGGGCTTGGTGACAAAATCATCCGCACCTGCGTCGAGCGCCTCCACTTTTGTCTGCTCCTGATCGCGCACAGAGAGTACCAGCACTGGCACCTGCGAGCGCATACGAATCTCGCGGCAGAGCGCCACGCCATCCATCTTGGGCATGGCCAGATCCGTGATCACCATGTCAGGATGCCACTGCTCAAACAAATGCAGAGCGCTCGCGCCATCGGTAGCCGTTTGAATTTCGTAGCCTTGAATGGTCAACGCTGTACGCAGCACACGCGTGATCTGCGGTTCATCATCGACCAAAAGCAGGCGCGGCTTGTTCATCGCGCATCCTGCGTAATGATGTGCACATCGACCTGGGGAGCGCCTTTCAACAAGCGTTGAATCGCAGAGTAATACAGATATTTCTTGAAGCCATGCACCGATTTGCGCCCCAGCAGAATTTGCGTGATGCGCTTCTCCTGTGCGAAGGCAGCCAGCGCACTGGCAACAGTCTTGCCTTTGAGAAACAGTACCTGCGCGGATAAATTCTCCGCGAAGCGAATGTTGGCCTGCAAGCTGCGCCGCTCCTCCGGCTCCAACTCCGCCTCACTGCCTACGTGCACAACGAACAATTCCGCGTCGATGCCTTCTGCAATGCGCGCGCCGCGCGCGATCAACTGCTGCGCAGACGGGCTGGCGCTGATGCAGACGGCCACACGCTCCTGCACTTGCCAGTGGTCGCCAAAGCGCTTGCGACGCAGGTAGGCATCCAAGTTGCGATCGACGGCGCGCGTCACTTGGCGCAAAGCCAGCTCGCGCAGCGCCATCAGATTTCCGCGTCGAAAGAAATTCGTCAGCGCACGCTCCACGCGATCCTGTGGATAGATGTCACCGCGCCGCATTCTGGTTTGCAGCGCCTCCGGCGTCAGATCGGCCATCACCACTTGATCGGCGCGCTCCATCACCCAGTCCGGCACGGTCTCCCGAATCGGAATGCCCGTGATGCTCTGCACCGTCGGCCCCAGGCTTTCAATGTGCTGAATGTTCACCGTCGTGAGCACGTCAATCTTGGCCGCAAGAATTTCCAACACATCTTCATAGCGTTTGCGATGTTTGCTGCCTGTGATGTTGGTGTGCGCCAGTTCATCGACCAGCACCACGGCGGGCTTGCGCTGCACAATCGCATCCACATCCATCTCATGAAAGACGGTGCCCTTGTATTCAAGGGGCCGCAGCGGCAGACAGGGAATCTGGCCGGAGAGATCGATAATGCCTTTGCGCCCGTGATTTTCGATGATGCCCGCAACCACATCCTCCCCACGGCTGGCGCGACGCAGCGCCTCACTGAGCATGTTGTAGGTTTTGCCCACGCCCGGTGCATAGCCCAGAAACACCTTGAAGATGCCGGTGCTTTTTTCTTCCGTGGTCTGCTCCAACCACTCTTCTGGAGTTTTTGCGGGAGCGCCTTGTTCTCTTTGTGCCGCCATGCACGTCCTCTTGTTCGTACAATACAACGCATGGGCAAGCACCGGGTACTACAAATTGCGAAATATGTGGCTGGGGCCATCGCGGTCGCAGGAATCACGCTCATCGAATACCGCCTGCTGCACGTGAATCGCACCACCGTGGCGCTCTCCTTTTTGCTGGTGGTTTTGTTTACCGCGGCCAGTTGGGGGCTGCGCCCAGCCGTCTTTGTTTCCGTACTCTCCACGCTGGCATTCAATTATTTTTTTCTGCCGCCGGTGCTCACGCTGACCGTAGCCGATACGCGCAACTGGATGGCGCTCTTCGCATTTTTGATCACGGCAGTTATTGCCAGCCACTTGGCCGAACGTGCGCGCAAAGAGGCTGACAAAGCGAATCAGCGCCGACGCGAAGTGGAACGACTCTATGGATTCAGTCAGCAATTGTTAGTCACGGAAAATCCAACGGAACTACTGACACGCATTCCCAGTGACGCAACGCTGTCTTTTGGATTTACTGAGGTTGCACTCTTCGCCAGTGAACGCAATCGCATTTACCGCTCCAGCGGCAACGCTCTCGATCTGCCCGCAGACCGCCTACGCGAAGCGGCCAAGAGCCGCGAGCTTTTTACAGAAGGCTCGCACGTCCTCTACACGCCGCTGATGATGGGTGTGCGCTCCATGGGAGCCTTGGCCGTGCGCGGAGCATTGCCTTCGCGCGAAACGGTGGAGGCACTCGCCGGACTGATCGCCATTGCGGTGGAACGTGCCGGTGCGCTGGAACAGTTGACCCGCGCTGAGGCCGCGCGTGAGAGTGAGCGGCTGCGTACGGCGCTGCTCGACTCCATTACACATGAGCTACGCACGCCACTGACGGCCATCAAGGCATCCATCACTAGTGTTCGAGAGACTCCGACAATGGCTGCTGAGCAGAGGGAGGACCTCTACGCCGTTATTGAAGAGGAATCCGACCGACTCAATCGCTTGATCGCCGAAGCCGTGGAGATGGCGCAGCTGGACGCGCGCGAGGTGAAGCTGGACATTCGCCCGCATTCCATTCGCACCGCTGTGGATGCAGCGTTGTCTGACTTGGCGGATGTGTTGCAACAGAACCCGGTGGAAGTGCGCCTGCCGGAATCGTTGCCGATGGCGCGTATGGACTTGGCCTACATCACCAAGGTGCTGCGGCATCTCCTGGAGAATGCGGTGAAGTACTCCTCCGACGGCAGCCCGATTTACATTAGCGCCGAAGCGGGCGAAGGCACCCTCACGGTCAACGTGGCCGACCGTGGCGCAGGCATCGATGACTTGGAGCAGTCGATGATCTTCGACAAGTTTTATCGTGGCCGCGAGCGGCGCGGATTGGTCCCGGGCACAGGCATGGGGCTGGCCATTGTGCGCGCCATTGTGGAGGCGCACCACGGCAAGATCACCTGCACCAGCCAGGTGGGCCACGGCTCGGTCTTCTCCTTTACGCTGCCCATTGCATATTAGGAAT
>JAJZCX010000282.1 GCA_021851625.1 Acidobacteriota bacterium
ATTCAAAATCCACTGGTCGCCGCGCCGCACCGCCGTGGTGCGCGCACTGGCCGCGTCGGAGCCGGAGCCGGGTTCGGTCAGCGCCCATGCGCCCAGCCACTCTCCACTGGCCAGCTTGCGCACATATCGTTGCCTTTGCGCTTCTGTGCCCGCCATATAAATGTGGTTGGTGCACAGAGAATTGTGTGAGGCCACGATGATGCCGATCGAGCCGTCGGCGCGGGAGAGTTCTTCGACGGCGAGCATGTAGTCCCCATAGCCCAAGCCTGCGCCGCCGTACTCCGGTGGAATCAGCACGCCGAGCAGTCCCATGCGTCCCAATTGCCGCACGGCTTCCAAGGGAAATTCGCTGGACTCATCCCAGCGCGCGGCGTGGGGCGTGATCTCTCGCGCAGCAAACTCGCGGATGGAGCGGCGCATCTGCTGCTGCTCGGCTGTGTCTTCGAAGCACGCTGCGCCCGCGTTGGGGGCCTCTGGTGGAAGTTGCGCCATGCGTTCCTCCGCTTGCGAAACTCCTAACGGTACCACAGTTGCTCGCACGGTTGGAATGCGCGGCGCAGGGATTTCGTAGCGCGCGCAGCGCTTTTGGGAATGGTTGAAGATTCCCCAACGCGCGCGCTTACTTTTCGCTGGTGAGGGGGATATTTGTCGTGCGATCCTTTTCGCCGAGCGACGAGTCATTCGGAGCGCAGCGAAGAATCCAGAGGATCACGGCTACATCGACTCCGCCAGAATCCTCTGGATTTTCGTCGCTGCGCTCCTCAGAATGACTCAAAAGAATATGAGGGGTTGTCATCCCGCCTTCGCTTGTGGAAGGACAAGATGTCGGAGCGTGACTACTTGGCCTCGTCAAAGGTGTGGATGCCGCACTCCAATTTTTTTCCACCCCAGCGCCCGGCGCGGGCGTTGGACGGGTCGTCGGAGCGTTGCGTGCACGGCTCGCAGCCGATGCTGGTGTAGCCCTGGTCGTACAGCGGCAGATGCGGAATGTTGTGCGTGCGCGTGTACTCCCAGACCTGCTCCCACGTCCAATCAGCCAGCGGGCTGAGCTTCCAAAGCCGCTTGCCGTTGGGCAAGTGGTGCTCTTCTACCTTCTTCAAATTGGCGCGCGTGGGCGACTGCTCCCGACGCAGACCCGTAAACCAAAGATCGTAAGGTTCGAGCGAACGCAGCAACGGCGCCACTTTGCGCGAGCCGCAGCAGGCCGTGGGATCGACCAGATACTGCAAGCCATTCTTGGCCTCGTGTTGGGCGACGGTCAACTCCGGCTGCATGTTCACGAAGCGCAAGTTCCAGTCGCGCACGATTTTGTCGCGGTAGGCGTAGGTTTCTGCAAAGTGGTAGCCAGTGTCGAGAAAGATGACGGGCAACTCTGGCCGATGCTGGCGCAGCAAGTGCAGCACCACCATGTCCTCCACTTGCAGGCTGCTGGTCAGGCAGGCCACGCCATCGGCGGGATCGGCCAAGGCAGCGGCGACGAATGCCGCTGCGGACAACGGCTCCAGAGCTGCGCGTGTGTCGAGCGTAATCATTCCTTCTCCTCGATTTGCTCCCAGTGCAGAATTTGATCGAGCCGTTGAATAAAGGCGGCCTCGTCGAGCGAGCCATCGGGCACTTGCATCCAGCGAGCTTGCGGCAGGAATTGCTCAATCTGCTGCACCAGTTCCTTGGTGGGCGCATCGCCAGAGTAGACTGCGGCCAGCCCTGCCAATTGCGCCACGCGCGTGGCGCAGGCCAGGCTGCATGCGGGGATATACGGGTCGTCCAAGAGTACATGCGGCACTTTGCGCGCGTGCAAAATCTGCACAATGCTGCGCGCCGTTTTTGCCGAGCGCGCCAGAATCAGCGGATGCACCTGTGCCGTCGGCGCAACCACCACTTCCACAGACGGCGTGCCCAAGTCGCGCTCCAACATCACCGCGCCCACGGTGGCGTGCGTGACCGCATCGATCAAAATCATGCTGCCAGTGGTGCGGTTGGTGGCGTAGCTATCGAAAAAGATCGGTTGGTTGGCGACGAAGTTCACCGAAGCGATGTCGTTCATCTCCAGTTGCGCTGCGGGCAACTGCTCCAACGTGTGCATGTCCACGCGATAGTGAATGGCGGTGGCGCGCACGCGCACCAGGCGCGAGGTGTGCTTGGCCAGATAGGTGCGTCCGGGCTGCAAGGGATCGGCGTGCAGCCAGACCACCTTGGCGCTAAAGTTGCGCGAGACCTTCGGAGGATCGTTGGGCGCAACCAGCATCTCGCCGCGGCTCAAATCAATCTCATCGCGCAGCGTGACGGTGATCGGCTGGCCGGCCTGCGCCGCTTCCAAGGAGCCGTCATAGGTCACGATGGATTCAACATGCGTGCGCCGCTGCGAGGGCAGCGCCAGCACTGCATCGCCCACGCGCAGCACACCACTGGCCGCTTGTCCGGAAAAGCCGCGGAAGTTCGCATCGGGGCGCACGACAAGCTGCACGGGAAAACGCAGCGGCTCGCTGTCGGGATTCTTTTGCACCAGCGGCGCGGTCTCCAGATATTCCAGCAGCGTCGGCCCTTTGTACCACGGCATCTTTGCACTGGGCGCGACCACATTGTCGCCTTCGAGCGCGCTGAGCGGAATGATCTGCGCGTTCTTGACTCCCAAGCGTGTGGCCAGTTCGATAAAGTCTGCGCTGATTTTTTTGAACGCGGCCTCATCGTAGTTCACCAGGTCCATCTTGTTGATGGCCGCCACCACGTGGGGAATGCCCAGCAGCGCGGCAATATAGGTATGCCGACGCGACTGCGGCAGCAAACCCTTGCTGCCATCGATCAGCACGATGGCCAAGTCTGCCGTCGATGCGCCAGTGGCCATGTTGCGCGTGTACTGTTCGTGGCCCGGGGTGTCGGCGATGATGAACTTGCGCTTGGATGTGGAGAAGTAGCGATAAGCCACGTCGATGGTGATGCCCTGCTCGCGCTCGGCGCGCAGACCGTCAGTGAGCAGTGAAAAATCAATCGGCCCGGCGGCGCGGTTCACCTTGCTCTTTTTGATCGAGGCCAGCTGGTCCTCATAGACGGCCTTGGTGTCATGCAGCAAGCGGCCAATGAACGTGGACTTGCCGTCATCC
>JAJZCX010000283.1 GCA_021851625.1 Acidobacteriota bacterium
TGGAGCTGGAGTCGATGCAGCCGGGTACCGTGCTACGACTGGGGTTGCCCGCCACGACTCCGGCAGAGTTGCATGTGGCTGGCATGGCGCTCTTTCACGCGCTGCCCGTGCGCGCAGGGGAACATCGCGGGGCGCAGGTGGTGGGGCGCAATCATCCACTGCTGAATCTATCCACGGAATAAGCAATCGCAAGGGATACCGCAGCAGATGGACAACGGAGCAAACGCGGAAACGGAGTTGGGGAGAGCATGACCATGGCTAGCCACATACAAATCTGGGTCGAAGAGTTGGAGCGTCTGCTCGAAGAGCGCTCTGGTGCGCAATGGACGGTGACGCATGAGGTGACCGAGCCGCGTTCAGCACCACTGTTTGTCAGCACGATCGCCATCACCGGTGCCGAGCCGGGTGAGTTATCGATCGCCATGCCGGGCGCGGAGTTGGTGCAACTGGTGCAACTGGCTACGCAGCAGGTCAGCGATCCGCAAGCCCCACTTGATGAGGCACTGCTCGGCGCATGGAAATCCTTTTTAGAGGCTACGCTGCCACCCTTTGTCGCGCGTTTGCAAAGCGAAGGCACGGGCGAGTATCAAGCCCAGGTGCGCGCTCTGCGTGCAGTCGAGTCCGAGGAAGCAGACGCAGCCAGCGCGGCAGAACAGGAGCCAGCGCAGGCCTACACCCTGCGCACAGGCGAGATTGCCCTGAGCATGCGCCTGCACGCTGTGTCATTGGCACCCGCACAGCAGGAAGAGGCAGTAGAAGTTCCCGCACAGGCCGATTTCCCCGCTGCCCAAGAGCCGTCGCAGGATCCAGCCAAAGCGCAGGCCGAGGCCGAAGCAGTACGCCGTGCGCATCAAGCCGAGGCCGATCGCCTTGCTGCTGAGGAGATGGAGCGCGCCGCAACCGAAGCTGAGGAGCGCGCTGCATGGCGTCGTAGTGATGCTTCGATGCAGGAATCCAGCCCCTTCCGCACTCATCCTGAACGACTGAACCTGCTCTTGGACATTGAACTGGAGGCAACACTGCGCTTTGGCGCATTGGAAATGCCGCTGCGCAAGGTACTCGAACTGGGGCCGGGCGATGTGTTGCAGCTCGACCGCCATGTGCAGGAGCCGGTGGATTTGGTCGTAGGCGATCGCATCGTCGCGCGGGGGGAAGTGGTGTTGGTTGGCGGCAATTTTGGTCTGCATGTGACCGAGGTCGCCGAACCGCGTCGTCGGTTGGATTCGATTCGAGCTTTGTTTTAATTGGCTGCAACGAAGGAGATGGAGGGCAATCCCATGAAAAATGTGGCGCAGGATTCCGTGGCAGCGGGCACAGGCAGTCTGCTATGGAACCACAACCTTTCGTTGGAGCAGCGCGAGCAGAATGCCCGCGATCGCTATGCCAACGGTCTTTTGGGTACGCTATCGTTTCCAGATCGCGTGAGCACGGAGCCGGAGTTGGAGCGCACGCTGCGCCTGCCCCGCTTGCCGCGGCTCAGCGGGGAATCCTCCCTCTTTGCTACCTGCATGAATCCAGAATGCCACACCAACTGGCTGCGGTTGTGGCGGCGGCGGCAGATTCCGCGCTTTGAAGGCCAATGGGCCTGTAGCGCCGCATGTATGGAGGTCTTCGTTTCCAAAGCCGTGCTGCGCGAGTTGAACAGCGACATGCCTTGGGCACCGCAGCCCCATCGCCATCGCATGCCGCTGGGGTTGATTCTGTTGGGGCAGGGCATCATCAGTGAGGAGCAGTTGCGTCAGGCTTTGGAGTCGCAGCGCACCAGCGGCAAGGGCCGCATCGGCATCTGGTTGATGCGCTTGTTCGGTTTGAGCGAAGAGCGTGTGACGCGCGCCCTGGCCCAGCAATGGGGCTGTCCACTTTACCAAGTGGTGGCCCACCAGCCGGAGAGCGTGGCCACATTGGTTCCGCGGCTGTTTTTGGATAGTTTTGGCCTGTTGCCCTTGCGCGTGGCTGGAGGCAAAGTCCTGCACCTGGGCTATGAAGATCGCATCAATGCTGCCGCCGCTTTGGCCATCGGGCGCATGACGGGTCTGCGCGTGGAGACGGGCGTTGTGCCATCGACGCAGTACCTGCGCGCGCATGAGCGCATGATGGACGCGGCCTATCCGCGCACCGTGCTCACGGAAGCCTCCTCGGCGCAGATGGCCATAGAAAAAATCACCCAAGCCGTCGAGCGCATCCGTCCACACGCGGCCCGTTTGGTGCGCCTGCATCAGTACCTGTGGCTGCGTCTGTGGCGCACGCCTATCAACAGTGCCGAGCCACGCTCCGCCGCGCACGACACGCCCGGCACGCCGCTGCCCGTGCCCAGAATTCATCAGGTCGAAGACCTGCTCTGTCGCTTCACGGGCAACGATAGCGCAATCGAGTAAATATATTTATTTATATTGAGATGCTGCAATTATCTCGCGCAATACATAAATGCAATTTTTCTTCGGCGCATCCGTGGCGACATTGGCGAGGGCGACTCAAGTAGCCCTCTTCCTTGCCGATACTCCCAGAGACGACACGCGGCGCAGGACGCGGGATGGGAGTGCGATGCTAGGGATACAGGTGTTGATCGTGGATGACTCAGCCGTGATGCGCAAGATCGTGGAGCGCACGCTGCGGCAGGGCGGCATGGAGATAGCGTCTGTGGTTGAGGCGGGCAATGGCGAGGAAGGCTTGGCTGTTTTGCGGAAGCGGTCCGTGGATCTGATTCTATGCGACATCAACATGCCGGGCATGGATGGGTTGGAGATGCTGCGCACCATGCAGCAGGAGAAGCTGGCCCAGCAGGTGCCCGTGGTGATGATCACCACCGAGAGTAGCGAGAGCCATGTGCGTTCCGCGTTGGAGTATGGGGCACAGGCCTATATCCGCAAGCCGTTTACCCCGGAGCAGATTCAGGAGCGCGTGATGCCCTTGGTGGCCGTGCGTGTCTAACGAAATTTACGATTTTTGTCTTGGATCGATACAAGTAGGGGGCAGTCCCAGCGTGCAGCGACAGGTGCAGTGCAATTTGACAAGGGCACAGAAAGGTCTGGAAGACGCGATGACACTCGACCCAGCGATGGAGCGCAGCATCCACACGGCAGTGGCCGCCCCGGT
>JAJZCX010000284.1 GCA_021851625.1 Acidobacteriota bacterium
CGCCGACGGCTTCGATGGAATGCTTGGCCTCTTCGGCACGCTTGGCTTCAAACCACTTGCGGCCTGTGTTGTTCTCGTTGATCCAGTTCTTGGCGAAGGTGCCATCCTGAATGTCGGTGAGCAACTGCTTCATGGCGGCGCGGGTTTGGTCGGTGACGATGCGCGGCCCGGCAACGTAGTCGCCGTATTCGGCGGTCTCTGAGATCGAGTAGCGCATATAGTTCAAACCGCCGCGATACATCAGATCGACGATCAGCTTCAACTCATGCAGGCACTCGTAGTAGGCAACCTCCGGCTGATAGCCCGCGTTGACGAGCGTCTCAAAGGCAGCCTTGACCAGGGCGCTGGTGCCACCGCACAACACGGCCTGCTCACCAAAGAGATCGGTCTCGGTCTCTTCCTTAAAGGTGGTTTGCAACACGCCAGCGCGGGTACATCCGATGCCACGCGCGTAGGAGAGTGCTTCCGCAAAGGCGTTGCCGCTGGCATCCTGCTCCACGGCGATCAGGCCGGGTACGCCGCCGCCTTCGGTGTAGACCTCGCGCACTCGATGGCCGGGGGCCTTGGGTGCGACCATGCTGACGTCAATGTCCTTGGGTGGATCGATGGCGCGGAAGCGAATGTTGAAGCCGTGCGCGAACATGAGCGTCTTGCCCTTGGTCATGTGCTGCGCGACGGACTCGGCATAAATTTTGGCTGCGGTCTGATCGGGCACCAGCATCATCACCACGTCGGCCCATTGCGCGGCCTCTGCGGGCGTCTTGACGACCAAGCCCGCCTGCTGCGCGCGGGCGATGGACTTGCTGGTCGCGGGCAGGCCAATGCAGACCTCCACGCCGGAGTCCTTCAGGTTGAGCGCGTGGGCGTGACCCTGCGATCCGTAGCCGATGATGGCCACCTTCTTCTTGCGGATCAAGCCGAGGTCCGCGTCTGCGTCGTAATACATCTTTGCCATTGTGTGCTTCCTTCCATGATGTTGAAAAAATGAAAATCTTTTCTGAAACAAAATATCTTGCGCGGAGCCAGCAACCGCAGATTCCTCGACTCGCGCTACGCGCTCGCTCGGAATGACAGGATCAAAACATGATCCCGCCGCGTCATCCGGCGGCGACGTGCTTGGGTTTGCCCGCCAGCACAGACTGCGAGGATGGCGCTTCGCGCAGCGCCTCCAACACGCGGCTGGTGTGCTGGCCACGGCGCATGGCCATGCGACCGGTGCGGGCCATTTCCAGAATCCGGTAGTCGCTTTCGACCAGCACCTGTACCAATCCTTCAATTTTACTCGCCCCGCCGGTAATCTCCAGCATCAGCGACTCTGGAGCCAAATCCACGATGCGCGCGTGGAAGACCTTGGCCAGTTCGAAGAGATGCGCGCGCGTCTGTGGCCCTGCGGCCACCTTGACCATGGCCAGCTCCCGCACCACGGCGGAGTGGCGGCCCACGTCATCGACCTCCAATACGTTCTCCAGCTTATAGAGCGAGGCCATGATGCGATGGGCGCGGTCAGGCGCAGCCTCGGCCACGATGGTCATGCGCGAGACGTCGGCACGTTCCGACTCACCCACCGTGAGCGAGGTAATGTTGATGTTCAAGCGCCGAAAGAGCGAGGCGACGCGCGTCAAAACTCCCGGCTTGTTTTCCACCAGCGCGACAAATGTGTGCAACATGGGTGTTGTCTCTCCTGTCTGGCCTATGCGTCGGATGCGGTTTCCACCAGCGGATTGCTCCGCGGCTTCTCGCTCTTCGGACGGCGGATCATCTCATGCAGCGCGGCTCCGGCAGGCACCATCGGGTAGACGGAATCCTCCTGCTCCACGCGGAAGTCGATAAGGAAGGCTCCCTCGTGTTGGCGCGCAGCTTCAATCGCGGCCACGCCTTCGGTACGTGTGCGCGCGGTTGCTCCAGCGATGCCATGCGCGTCGGCCAGCTTCACAAAGTCTGGGCTGAGCAGCGGCGTGCATTCGTAATTCTTGTCGTAAAAGCGCTCCTGCCACTGGCGCACCATGCCCAGGTAGCCGTTGTTGATGACGGCGATGTTGATCTTGATCTTCTCCTGCGCGATGGTGGACAACTCACAGGCGGTCATCTGGAAGCCGCCATCGCCGGCGATCACCCAGACTTCTTTTTCCGGGCAGGCGATTTTTGCGCCAATCGCCGCAGGCAGGGCAAAGCCCATGGTGCCTGCGCCGCCAGAGGTGATGAGCGTGCGGGGATGGTCGTGCTTGTAATACTGCGCCTCCCACATCTGGTGCTGGCCCACGTCGGTGGCGATCACCGCGTTGCCGCCGGTGGCGTGCCACAGATCGTGCATCACGTGCGCGGCGTACAGGTGGCCGTCGTCGGGAAGGTTTTGAATGTCGCGCACGGCGGCATCGCCCTTCATGGCGTCGATGGCCTCGCGCCACGCGCTGTTGTCCATCGCGGGCAACTCCGGCAGCATGGAGTCCAGCACTTCTTTCAGATCGCCGATCAGCGCAACATCCACGGCAACGTTCTTGTTGATCTCCGAGGGATCAATCTCGATGTGAATCTTCTTGGCGTGCGGCGCGTAGCTGGCCAGCGTGCCAGTGACGCGATCGTCAAAGCGCATCCCGCAGGCGATCAAAAGATCGGACTGCTGAATCGCTTGATTCACCCAGCTTTCGCCGTGCATGCCCATCATGCCCAGGTTCAGCGGATGCGAGGCAGGAAAAGCTCCCAGGCCCAGCAGCGTGCAGGCCACGGGAGTCTGCGTGCGCTCGGCCAATGCGCGCACCTGCGCGACGGCATTCGATTGCAAAATTCCGTGCCCCGCCAGGATCAACGGGCGCTTGGCGGTGCGCATCAATTCGATGGCCTCGCGGATGGATGCGGCGTCGGCGCGCAACATTGGATGCGGGCGATAGGCTTCTGGCGCGGCGGCGTTGAAGTCAAAGATGGCCGAGTTCTGCTGCGCGTCCTTGGTAATGTCCACCAGCACCGGACCGGGCCGTCCCGACTTGGCGATCAAAAACGCCTCGCGGATTGTGGGCGCAATGTCTTCCGTGCGGCTCACCAGATAGTTGTGCTTGGTGATGGGCAGCGTGATGCCGGTGATGTCCACCTCTTGA
>JAJZCX010000285.1 GCA_021851625.1 Acidobacteriota bacterium
CTTCGCGCATGGTTGGCATGCAATGCAGTGGCAGTAACAGCAAGAGGACGCGACAACCATCGCGTCCTCTTGCTGTTTGGGGGCATTCACGATGCCGACACCGAAGTCCGCTTCAGCGGACGCAGTGGAGGGATCTGCGGTTTCTTTTTCCCGTGCAACCAACCGCAGATTCCTCGACTCGCCTACGGCTCGCTCGGAATGACAATGTATTTGTTGATGCGGATGATGGTCGAACCCTGCGCATCGGGAATGCCCGTGCGACATACACATTGTCCGTGCGACACACAATGTCTGTACGACATACACAATGCCTGCATGGCATACAGTGTCCGCACGACATACACATTGTCATCCCGACCGGAGTCCGCTTCAGCGGACGCAGTGGAGGGATCTGCGGTTTCTTTTTCCCGTGCAACCAACCGCAGATTCCTCGACTCGCCTACGGCTCGCTCGGAATGACAATGTATTTTGGGATGTGATGGTTTCGTTCACGCGACGAGTCATTCTGAGCGAAGCGAAGAATCCAGAGAGCCATGGCTGAATGTATGCAGTCAGCAGCGTCTGGATTCTTCCCATTCGACTCGTCCGCCTTGGGCGGACTCGCTCAGGGCAGGCTGTCGCTGCGCTCGCTCAGAATGACGCATAGTTTTTTTGCAGTGCATCCTAGCGCGGGCTACATCACGTCAGGAACGTCAATTCCCAGCCAGCCGAGCGAGCGTTTCAATTCGCGCAGGGTGACGGCGGCAGTGGCCAGCAGCAAGGTTTTGCGGGCTGGGTCACTCTCCGTAAGAATGTGGTGCTGGTGGTAGAAATTGTTGAACTGCTGCGCCAGTTGAAAGACGTATTTGGCCAGATAGGCCGGTTCCATCGAGCGGATGGATTGCTCGATGACGTAGATAGATTTGGATGCTGCCAGCCAAACGGCCCAGATGCTGTCGCCATTTTCTGCATGAGCGGCGCTTTGCGCGTAGGCAGCGATTGCGTCCTCAGGCGTCGTTTCGGCTTTGCGAAAGATGTTGGCGGCGCGGACGGCGGCGTACTGCGCGTAGGGTCCAGTCTCGCCTTCAAAGCTGAGCGCGTCTTTGAAGTCAAAGGCGATGAGGGTGTTGCGTGTGGTGCGTAGCATGTAATAACGCAGCGCGCCCACGGCAATCTTGCTGGCAATGGCGCGGCGTTCGTCTGCGGAGAGTTCCGGGTGGCGCGCGGTGACCTCAGCCAGTGCGGCGTCGATCATGCGGTCGATCAGGTCGTCAGCCTTGACGCCGAAGCCCTTGCGGCCAGAGACCTCGATGAAGGGCCGGGCGCGATCTTCGTCACTGAGTGCGTAGCCAAGTTGCTCCGCGCAACGCGGAGTGAGCGCGACCATCTCGTAGGAAAAGTGATGGTAGTTGTCCGCTTCTTGGGTAAATCCCATGCCGCGCAGGGCTTCGATCACATTGTTTTGCGGATCGGTCTGGCGTGAGTCGATGACGTTGTAGACGACATCAGCTTTGCCAAAGTAGGACGGTTCGATTTCGAGGTTGCGGGGATCGGGCAGGCAGGAGATGTAGCATTCCTTGCCATCGGGATAGGTATAAAAATTCTTTTTGCTGAAGTCCAAGCCGAGCTTGTGGAACTTCCACAGGTGGTAGGCGATGTCTTTGCCGACGTAGGTGACGGTGCCATTGGAGCGCACGATGACCTTGGCCTCTTCGTCGGGGCCGTCGTTGGTAGCGCCTGCGGTTCCAGCGCGGCGCATCACCCAGCAGCCTGCATTTTTCCCCGCTGTCTCTTTGTAGAGCACGCCTTTTTCTTTCATGAGCGCAAAGGCTGAGTCCCAGAATTTCAGGCGCAGCACTTCGCTCTCGCGGGGCAGAAAATCGTACTCGATGCCGAGGCGCTGCATCGTCTCCAAGTGCCGACGGACGATGGCTGTGGAGACGAGTTCGGCAATCTCAGAAATCTCGTTGCCGCCTTGTTCCAGAGCGTGCAGCGTGTCGAGACGGATTTGTTTGCGCGCTTCTTTTTGCGCTGGATCGGCGTCATACCACTGGCTGACGTGGGCATACAAATCCCAGCAAACGAAGTCGATGCGCTGGCCGTTCTGTGCCAAATACTGCATCCATTGCCGAACGGCGGCGAGGTTTTTGCCTTCAAGATGCGTCAGCGCGACGACGACATCGGCGACCTGCACGCCCGTGTTATCGATGTAATTTTGCACGCCGATGATGCTGTCATGGCCGATGCGCATCATGCGCGCCAGTGTGTCGCCAAGGATGGCGTTGCGCAGATGGCCGACGTGCGCGGCCTTGTTGGGATTGATGCTGGTGTGCTCGATGAGCGGAAAATAAACCAGGGTTGCGCGCCATTCCTGGTGGCCTGCGAGCCTGCGTGAAGCAATTACACGATCCAGCGTGCAGTTGATGTAACCCGCGCCTGCGACTTCAAAGGAGGCGAATCCCTCAATCTTCTTTTGCGTAAGAGATGCGGCTAGATCCACGGCGATGGCACGCGGAGCCTTCTTCAGTCGCTTGGCCAGTTCAAAGGCGATGGGCAGGGCATACTCGCCGAATTCGAGCTTGGGCGGCTCTTCGATCGCCATGGTTCCGATGGCAATTTCGTAAGGCGGCTGAGCCAGAATCTCTTGGATGGCGGCCAGCAGGGCTTGCCCGTAGTGACGATACATTATTTTTTCCGCGTCAATTGAAGTGTGTGGCTATGGGTGATTTTAGCAGCCACGCGTGACGAGTCATTCTGAGCGAAGCGAAGAATCCAGACAATGTGTATGCATGCAACGCCGCTCGCCAGCAAAAATGAATTGTCATCCCGACCGGAGTCCGTTGCAGCGGACGAAGCGGAGGGATCTGCGGTTGGGTACTGTGGCTGGAACCGCAGATTCCTCGACTCGCTGCGGCTCGCTCGGAATGACAAGGTGTTTTTTCCGCGACGAGTCATTCTGAGCGAAGCGAAGAATCCAGAAGGTCATGGCTGCAACGATGCAGCGGAGATTCTCTGGATTCTTCGCTTCCGTTGGTCGCTCAGAATGACACTGCATATTTCGGAACGAACGATTCTTCGCGCGATGCAGCGGAGATTCTCTGGATTCT
>JAJZCX010000286.1 GCA_021851625.1 Acidobacteriota bacterium
GACTGTTGCCAGATCGGGCGCGCGCGCAGGGTAGGCTATTACTGCTGGTCGCTCGGAATGACCCGTCTCTGGTTGGAAATCTTTACGCGATAAACACCTTGTCCTCCCGACCGCAGCCTGCCGCAGGCAGGCGCAGTGCAGGGATATGCGGTGCGCATTTTGGACAGGTGCGCGTTATGGACAGGCAACCGCAGATTCCTCGACTCGCTGCGCTCGCTCGGAATGACAAATCATTTTGAATGCAGGCATCGACTTGGGTACAAGCATGGACTTGAGTGCTGGCATAAACGCAGGCGGCCAACATCCTCTGGATTCTTCCCATTCGACTCGCCTGCGGCTCGCTCAGGGCAGGCTGTCACTCCGTTCCTCAGAATGACTCCGTGCATTTGAGGGAATTGCAATCCCCTCCTGTGAATAGGAGTCCGCTCCGGGCTGGCTACGGCATCGTAGTCAGGGAGAATCCCAGCCTGCGGCCTTGTGCGGTGGTGCGAACGGCCTCCAAACGCAGATCGGCCAGCGTGGAGATGCGCCAGTCGGCGGCAGTGAGCGTCTCCGGCGCGTGCGTGGTGAGCACGGCCAGCACGGAGCAGCCCGCGGCCTTGCCGGAGGCCACGCCTGCGGGAGCGTCCTCGATTACAAGGCAATCCTGCGGTGCCAAACCCAGCAGTTCTGCGCCGCGCAGGTACGGCTCTGGATGCGGTTTGCCGTGAGCGACCATCTCGGAAGTGATGAAGCGCGCGGGCGGCGTGATGCCGACGTAGGCCAAGCGACTCTCTGCCAGTCGGGTCGTGGCGCTGGTGACGATCGTCCACGCATCGGCGGGCAGTGAACGCAGTAGGTCCAGAACTCCCGGTAGCAGCGAGATGCCATCGGTGTCTTCCACTTCAATTTGTTCGATGACGCGCAACTCGGCTTCGGCATCGGCGTGGGGCAGCAGATGTCGCACCGTGTCCAGCGCGCGTTTACCGTGGGCGATTTGGACTGCAAGTGCTGGATCGACGCCACGCAACTCGGCAAACTTGCGCCAGCTTCTCTCCACCGAGCCGAGGGAACTCATCAGCACGCCATCCATGTCGAAGAGCAGGCCGCTCACTTCCACGTGTACATTTTGCAGAACCGTCAATGATTTTCTCCAAAGGAAAGTGCGAACTCGCGCGCGGCGTGCAATAAAACTTGCACCGATTCCGGCGTGCAGGATTCGCAGTACAGGCGCAGCAGCGGCTCCGTGCCCGAGGCGCGAAAGAGCAGCCAGGTCTGCGCGGCGTTGGGCAGCTTGGCCGCCGCAGGGTTGTTGAGGAACAGCAGCACGCCGTCCGTGGTTTCCATGCGCTCGACGACCATGGACGCAAATTCGCGCACGCCGGCACGCAGGTGCGCCATCGCCGCTTGTTTGGCGGCCTCCGGCAGATGCAGATCAATGCGATCGTAAAAGTGTGCGCCATATTCACGTTGCAAGTCCGCCACGAGTTCGCCGAGCGTCTTCCGCTCGTCGGCCATGACGTTGGCCAGCAGCAGCGAGTTCAGCAGGCCGTCGCGTTCCGGCAGATGGCGCGCGATGCCAATGCCGCCCGACTCCTCCCCGCCGATGAGGATGTTGCCGCCGAGCATGAGGTCGCAAATGTATTTGAAGCCGATGCCCACCTGATGCAGCGCGCGCCCGTGCTGGGCGCAGATGCGGTCGGCCATGCGCGTCACATTCAGCGAGCGCACCACATCGCCCGGCCACTGCTTGCGCTGGAGCAGCCAACGTAGCAGGATGCAGAAGATTTTGTGCGAGTCGACATAGTGGCCGTGCTCATCGACTGCGCCAATGCGGTCAGCATCGCCGTCGGTAATCCAACCCGCCGAGCAGTGCTCTGCCACCACGGCCTGTTGCGCCGCGTGTGTGTGCGGAGGAATGGGTTCGGGGTGCAGGCCGCCGAAGAGCGGGTCTGGTTCGCTGTGAATGGGTGCGAAGGCAATGCCCGCCTGGGTGAAGATGCCCGCCAAGATGCCCGCACCCGCTCCGTGCAGGCTATCGATCAAAAAGCGGTGGCCGCTTTGCGCAATGGCGGCAACGTCTGCGAAGCGCGTGATCGCTTCGACGTAGGGCGGACAAAAATCCACCAGAGTGATGGGTGCGGACGTGTTGGACGCAGGCAGCGGGCGATATAAGCGAGACTCGATCTGTGCAATGATCTTGGGGCTGCCGGAGCCACCATAGCTGGCCTTGTACTTGACGCCATTCCACTGGCTGGGATTGTGGCTGGAGGTGATCATGACACCGCCCGCCGCACCGCGCGCACGCACGGCGTACGAGAGAGCAGGCGTTGGCGTGATGCGATCGGCCAAGCACACAGGAATGCCAGCGCTAGCGACCACCTCCGCCACGGCGCGCGCAAAATGTGCGGAACCAAAGCGCGTGTCGTAGCCAATGCAGAGGCCGCGCTGCGGCTCTTCACAATGCAATATGTAGTGGGCAATGGCTGCGGCCACCGTGCGCACGTTGGCGAAGGTGAAGTCGTCGGCGATAACGGCGCGCCAGCCGTCGGTGCCGAATTGAATTGCAGGTGACTGCGCGTGCGTATCGTTGATCATGCGATGTGGGCGGACACCTCTGCCATTAAAGAATTTCATCCTTGTGTTCCTGCTGGAGCTGGCGCACTAGCTTGCCCACATCCTGGCAGAGGTCGCGCGTTGTCACTAGCAGCACATCGCCCGTGTCCACAACGACCAAATCTTCAACGCCAACTAAGGCGACGTGCTTGCCCGGCGCATAAGCGTAGTTGCCCGCCGAATCCATCAGGCTTACGGCTGCGGTCTCCATTACATTGTCGCCCTCACGCACGTGCTGGGCCGTGGCCATGCGATGCTCATACAGCGCGTTCCAAGAGCCAAGATCGTTCCAACCAAACTCTGCGGGCAGGCAACAGATGTTGGCGTGATGTTCACCTTTGGCGCTGCGCGGCTCCAACAGCGCGTAGTCAATGCTGATGTTCTCGCACTGCGGATACAGCGCGGCAAATTTGGCTGCGAACTGCGGCGTACCGTGGCTGGCGGCGATCTCTTC
>JAJZCX010000287.1 GCA_021851625.1 Acidobacteriota bacterium
CTGCTGCGCGCGGCGCGCGTCGCCGCCGGAGAGATGCAACCGGCTTAGGCTGAGTTTTAGAAATCGTACGATTGAGTTTGTAGATTTGAGGTTGTATGCAGAATAAATTTTTCCATCCTCGCACCCCAGCCGCTGCCATTTGCGCAGGGTTGCTGCTGAGCGCAACGCTGGCCCAGGCCGGCATCTTTCACCACAAGAAAAAAGCCCTCACCACCAGCGACGACGCATTGGCCACTGTCAATTCCCAGCAGCCGGACAAGGCCCTTTTTGACCGCGCCATGCTGGCGCTGAAAAAGGGCAAGTTCGACATTGCGCGGCTTGACCTGCAGACGCTGCTGAACACCTATCCCGACTCGGAATATCAGATGCGAGCCAAGCTGGCCATCGGTGATACATGGTTCAAGGAGGGCGGCTCGGCTGCGCTGGAGCAGGCCGAGTCCGAGTACAAGGACTTCATCACCTTTTTCCCAAATCAGCCAGAGGCGGCTGAGGCGCAGATGAAGGTGGCCGACATCTACTACAAGCAAATGGAGAAGCCGGACCGCGACCCAACCAACACGTTGCGCGCACAGGATGAGTACCGGCAAATGCTGCTGCAATTCCCAGATTCCACCCTGGTGCCCCAGGCCAAGCAGCGGCTACGCGATGTACAGGAAGTGCTGGCCGATCACGAATTCAACATTGGCAGCTATTACATGACGCGCGGTGCGTATAACGCATCCATCGCACGTCTGCAATCGCTCATCGATTCGTATCCGCTCTACAGTCACGCGGATGAAGCCCTACTGGACATTGGCGACGCCTATGCTGCCGATGCCCACGAGATCAACGGGCTCAAACTGGATGCTTCGGCGAAGAAGCGCTTGTATGCACTGTACATGCAGCGTGCAGCGAGCGCCTATGATCAAGTGATTCAGGACTACCCCATGATGCCGCACGCTGATGATGCGCGCGATCGCTTGGAAGCACTCAATCGCCCGGTGCCAGAGCCAACGGCTCAGGCCATCGCCGCCAGCGAAAAACAGGAGCAAAGCCGCTCGATCGTCAATCTGAAAGATCGCGCTGTACTCCTGATCACGGCCCGGCCTTCCACGCAGCAGGCATCCCATGTGGGTGAGCCGACGCTGACCGATCCATCTCCACTGCTGGCACCGCAACTCTACAAGGAAATGATGGCCGACGCAGCATGGGCGCAACATCCTGACGGCAAGTCTGCGCCGCCGCTCAGCCAGTTCAGCAACGCTGGTGCGGTGCCTGGCTCCGGCTTAACTGCCAACGACACCACTGGCAACGCGGCGGGCAATGCAGCCACGCCTGCCGCATCCACACAAGGCACGGGCAATCTGCAATTGCAGGATGTTACCGGTGGCAACGCCGCTCCTGACAACTCGACCACGCAACCGGTCACGGCTCCCGCTCCGGGGTCTGTCCCAACTGCGCAACCGAGCGGCCCGGCGGGCAACAGCATTCAAGGTGGAGCCGCAGCCGGTTCGGATTCCGCGCCAGCGTCCTCACCTGCCGCTTGGCCCAGCGCCGCCCCCCAGGCCAACGGCGGATTGCCCACCGTCATTCCGAAGGACAGCACGCCACTGCCAACAACGCAGGCTCCCACCGAGGCCCCGGATCAAATCAACGATGTTCCTCGCGGCGGCCATGCAGTGAACACTGCTGACCAGAGCAATACAGACACTAGCGGCAAAAAGAAAAAGAATCCCAAGCCGAAGTACAACTCGGGCCAGGAATCTTCCAGCAAGCACAAAAAGAAGAAGGGCCTCGACAAGTTGAATCCCTTCTAACCTGCCAGCACTCTAGCAAAACACAAAAGGGTCGCCCTCCGGCGGCCCTTTTGCTGGCCCGCGCTATGCTATCGTGAAACTTGGCCCTGATCGATTCCCGGCCAGCCCCCATCTATGTCCAGAGAACTCCCCAAAGCCTACGACCCCACTGCCGTTGAAGACCGCTGGGCAGAGCACTGGGTGCGCAAGCACCTCTTCGAGACGCCCTCACCGAGCGCTTCCCATGCCGCAGACACACTGCAACCCTTCACCATTCTGCTGCCGCCGCCCAACGTTACTGGACGTCTGCACATGGGCCACATGCTCAACCAGACCGAGATGGATATTCTCATCCGCTGGCGACGCATGTGCGGCGACGCGGCGCTCTGGGTTCCCGGCACCGACCACGCGGGCATCGCCACGCAGATGATGGTCGAGCGCCAACTGGCCAGCGAAAACAAATCGCGCCAGCAACTGGGCCGCGAGGCCTTCGTCGAACGTGTTTGGGAGTGGAAGCGCGAATATGGCGGCGCCATCCTGGGACAGATGAAACGCTTGGGCGCAAGCGTCGATTGGTCGCGCGAATACTTCACCATGGATGAGCGCCTGTCGCGTGCCGTGCGCGAGGCATTCGTTCGCCTGCATGAGCAAGGACTGATCTATCGCGGAGCGTACATCGTCAACTGGTGCCCGCGCTGCCAGACCGCGCTCTCCGATCTCGAAGTCATCCACGAGGAGCAAACCGGAAAGCTCTACGCGATTCGCTATCCGCTCGCCGACGGCAGCGGTGCGATCACCATTGCCACCACGCGCCCAGAGACAATGCTCGGCGACGTGGCCGTGGCCGTCCATCCCACAGACGCGCGCTACGCACATCTGCACGGCAAGATGCTACGCCTGCCGCTCACGGGCCGCGAGATTCCCATCGTTGCCGACGAATGGGCCAATCCTGAATTCGGCACTGGCGCAGTGAAGGTGACGCCTGCGCACGACCCGAACGACTTTGCCATCGGCCAGCGGCACAAGCTGCCCTCGATCAGCATTCTCGACGACACCGCGCACATCACCGTTGCGGGAGCCTACGCCGGACTCGACCGCTACGAGGCGCGCAAACGCATCCTCGCCGACCTCGAAGCGCAGGGCCTGCTCGAAAGCGTCAAGGACCACAACAACGCCGTGGGCAAGTGTGACCGCTGCCGCACTGTGGTTGAGCCGCGCCTCTCCACGCAATGGTTCCTCAAGATTCAACCGCTGGCCGACAAGGCCATCGCAG
>JAJZCX010000288.1 GCA_021851625.1 Acidobacteriota bacterium
CCAATTGATTGCGGGCGAACGGCGTTGGCTGGCCTCACAAAAGGCTGGAAAGACAACGGTTCCGGCGATTGTGCGCCAAGTCTCAGACGTGCAGGCGATGGAGATGACCATCGTCGAAAACCTGCAGCGCGCCGACCTAAACGCGATGGAGCAGGCGCGGGCCTATGAGCGACTGGGCCGCGAGTTCCAAATGACGCAGGAACAGATGGCGCAGCGCACGGGAAAAGAGCGCGCCACCGTTGCTAACTTCTTGCGTTTGTTAAAGTTGCCGTCTGAGGTGCAGGGCCGGGTTGAGTCGGGCGTATTGAGCTTTGGCCATGCGCGCACGCTGTTGGCCTTGGAGACACCGGAGGCAATTTTGAAGGCGGCAGCCAAGGTGACGGCGCTGTCCATGTCCGTGCGCCAGACCGAGACCTACGTGCAGGGGTTGCTGAACCCAGAGAAGCAGAAGGCGGATGACAAAGCCAAGAAGAAGCCGCAGGATCCCAACGTACGCGAGGCCGAGGAGCGCTTGCAGCGGTCGCTGGGGTTGAAGGTCCACGTTGAGGACAAGCGCGGCAAGGGTCGCGTGGTGATTGAATACTCCGGCCTGGAAGATTTCGACGCCCTGATGACCGCCATTGTGGGAGAGTAGGCCAGACCCCATGCTGGCAAACTCTCCACAATCCAGTACTCCATTTTGTGAACTGCGGCAGGTGAGCGTGGCGCGCGGAGAGACCGTGGCGTTGCGCGAGGTGAACCTGACAATCGCCGCGGGTGAGTCTGTGGCGATTCTGGGGCCAAATGGCTGCGGCAAATCCACACTCATCAAAACGCTGACCTGCGAATGCTATCCGCTGGTGGCCGAAGGCACGCGGGTGCGCATCTTTGGCCGTGAGCGCTGGGATGTGCAGGATCTGCGCCAGCGGCTGGGTGTGGTTGCGTCGGAGCCGCCCGGTCGCAGCTTGGCGCGCACCGCAGGGCTGGATGCTGTGGTGACCGGATTTTTTTCGAGCGCAACGCTTTGGGCAAATCTGACCGTAACCGCGACCATGCGCACGCGGGCAAGTGCGGCGCTGGAGCGCGTGGGAGCACTGCACTTGGCGCAAAAGCCGGTCGGCGAAATGTCCGCGGGCGAGATGCGGCGCGTGTTGATTGCACGCGCGTTGGTGCATGAGCCGGAGATGCTGTTGCTGGACGAGCCCAGCAATGCGCTCGACCTGGCTGCGCAGCGCGAACTCTGCGAGCGGTTGCGCCTGCTGGCCCAGGCGGGCGTGGGCATCGTGATGGTCACACATCATCTGGGCGATATTCTGCCGGAGATGCAGCGTGTGATTCTCATGCAGCAGGGGCGCATCTTCGCCGACGGGCCGAAGCCAGAGCTGTTGACGCGCGCCAACCTGGAGCGGGTCTTCGGCGTTTCCCTCGAAGTGCACGAGCGCAATGGCTACTGGCACGCAGGCTGAACGCTCGCACAATTCCACCCTGCGCAATCACCCTTCCTGTATAAAAAAATAGTCTATGAAAATTGTGAAGTCTGTCTTTCGCTATCGCGTTCTGTGGGCTGTGCTCACCGTAGTGCTGGGTTTTTGGGAGCCGCTGGAACGCCTGGGTGGACGGCATCCCGCGTCGACATGGCTGATGCTCTCCGGCTGGCTGGCACAATCAGGCGTTCTGCCGATGGAGCAGGCTAGTGAGACGGTCACCTCGCTGGCGATTCTGCTGGCCGTGGCCGCAGCGGCCCTGCGCACTTGGGGCACTGCGTACCTAAGCAGTGGAGTCATGTTGGACGGCGCGCTGCACGGTGAGCGCATGGTGGCCGCCGGGCCGTACCGCTATGTGCGAAATCCCTTGTATCTGGGCAGTTTTCTGAATACGCTGGCGCTGGTGATTTTGATGCCGCCGGGCGGAGCCGTCTTCGTGCTAGCTGTGACTATGGTGCGCTACGCAATGTCTGTCCACGCCGAGGAAGCGCATCTGCTCCAGACACAAGGCGATGCCTATCGTGCTTACCAAAACCATGTGTCCCGCTGGCTGCCTAGTTTGCGTGCCAAGGTGGTAGAGGGTGGCGCACACGCACGTTGGGGCCAGGCTTTTGTCGCGGAGATGTATGTATGGGGCATGGCTGCAACGTATGCAGTATTGGCGTGGCGCTACAACACGATACTGCTTTTCCAAGGCGTGTTGGTTTCGTTTGGGCTGTCGTTGGTTGTGCGAGCGTTTCTGCCGAAACCACCAACTTCAGCACAATAAAACTTCCGAAAATATCTTTTGACAGGTTCCGTGTCCTCCTGTGGGATTCTTGCCCATGACCCGTGCGCATTTTTCGCGGCTGCGAACGCGCTTTACACAAGCACTTCCACTTGTGCACATCCTTGCCTGAGGAAGATCTGTGTAAATTTCGGTATTCCCTGTACGACTCAAACACCAATTTTCCATCTCATCCTGTTTCCCTGTTTCTCGTTTTATAACCATGCCAGATTTCGAAAACTTGCACCTCCACAACCTCTTCATAAATCAGCTTCACTTGAAATATTTCCCCGTTTCCCAATTTTCCTCAGGCAACGACTACGGCTACTACATACATATTCACTTTCATGGAATGAAAAACAGCATTCTTCGCACGCGACCAACAAAAATTCACCAGCCCTGTTTTCCGATATTTCCACGGATTTTCCATAAAACTCACCGAGCATTTTCCTGCAATTCTCACTACAATTGAACCAATTCACCGCCGAAGGCCGAGCGTGGCCGTTTTTGCAGCATGATATACAACGGGGTGGGGGTGAGCAGGACTATGCCAAGTCTTACAGCGGAAGCGGAGAAGCCAGTGGTCGAGAGCACAGAGATGGAAATCAGCGTTACCCGGCAGCAATTACTGCGCGAGTTGACCGCAACCCAGGGCGTGGTGGAGCGCAAGACCACTATTCCCATCCTCTCCAATTTTCTATTGGAGGCGCACGATGGCCGCCTGACCATCACGGCGACGGATTTGGATCAAAGCATTCGCACCTCGTGCGAGGCGAAGATCAAAAAAAATGGCGCCTGCACG
>JAJZCX010000289.1 GCA_021851625.1 Acidobacteriota bacterium
CAAGGTGATTGGGCGTGATCTGCTGGATCATGGTCACACCCTGCGCATCGGCCATCTGACAGAACGTGATGGCCGCACGCAGGTTCTGCGTCACCGTGCGCAATTTCATGCGGGAGTCCCTGCCTTTCCATCCCCGCTCGCTGTAGCGGGCATGCAGGGCCAGCAGATTGGTGTGGAAGCGCTGCAGCGTGGACGCGAACCACTGGCCGTCAACAGCCGCCAGCATCGCGTCCTGCCTCACCCGCTCCGCCGTGTCGTCCAGCAAGGCGCGCGTCATTTCAGGAACGATCTGACTTTTCACCAGGAAGCCGTAAGGCACGGCGAAGCGCCGCAGTCCGTCCCGACCGCCCACGGTATTGAGCAGCGCTGCTGGCGTGATCTCCGACACGCGTGAAAACTCCGCGTCCATCCGCGCAAACAGCAGGAAGTAGCGCTCGATCCGCTGTACCGCATTGTGGGGAAGCATGCGGGCCACCAGATCCTCGCCGAACGCCAGCCAGGCCTCTTTTGCCCAGGGCTGCCGCAGCAGGATGGCGCTCAACCCAACCTTCTTGCGCACGCGGTCGCGGTTGTAGCAGTCCATGCAGCGCGCCTTGCTGAACATGCGCCCCTCCTGGCCGCACTCCGGGCAGACAAAGGGTTGGCTGCCCATCTGCTGACAACCCTTGCAGACGGGGCGTCCATCAGGCAACTGCCCAGCAGGGGGGCGATGCTTGCGGCACACGGCACAGTTCGCGTAGCCCCGGTTCTTGCGCCAGCATCGTGTGCAGACTCGCAGCCGTCCCGTCGAGGTGTCCACACCATTGAGAGACAGATCCATCTGTCCGCAGAGTTCGCATGCCTCGGGCTCTCGGTAAAACTTCCGTGAACAGGGCCAGCACACCGCGCCATCGGGTGCCATCAGGCTCGCACGGGGTAGTGGGTTGCTGCACCGAGCGCAAATCCGCCCCTTGGTGCGGCACGACCGGCAGAACGGCTGATCATCATCATTACGCTTGCGGGTGTTGCCGCCACATTGCCAGCAGGGCAGCAGCAGCACCCTGGCCGTGCACGATTTGCACAGATTCTGCCCCTCCAGAACGAGCGCCGCCTTCTCCATGCGGCGTCCGCACTGGTCGCAACGGGTTTTGGCAACGCTGGGCATGGCCGTCCGGGATCTCCGTTATTTCTTCGGGATCGGAAATGGCCTCACCACCGGGCCCGCCATCTCATCTTCAGATACAGACGCGACGGCGGACTGCGCGACACGCACGCGCTTCTTGCGCACTTTTGGTGCGGGCGCACTTCGATCTGGTTTGCGCTGCACCGGATCGAGCACAGGCATCAGATCGTTCATCGTGCAGTCGAAGATCTCGCCCAGCGCGTCCAGCAGCGCGGTCTTGACCTGCATGGGGCGGTTGTAAATGATGCGCGAGACCTGCGAACTGGTGATCTCATAGCCTCTATCGGACAGCAGGCGCTGCAGCTCAGCGCCGGTGCGGATCTTGCACTCCCCCATCAGGGCGGCAAGCCGCCAGCCATAGCGTTGTGAATCCTGGTTGTCTGTCATGGTGATTTCTCCGGGTCTTGTTTGAGTGCTTCCGCGATTTCGCGGGCGATGACATCGCTGATTTCTTCGTCGACGAATTTGTCGGGAATGTGCATGTAGCCCTGCGTGACAGCCGCATTGCTGTGGCCATGCTTGCGGCGCACTGCTTCTGTGCTAAAGCGCAGGGCCTCATGGGTCACACTGGAATGCCGCAGACAGTGCGGCGTCAACCCCAGTCCGTCGAGCCCGCAGATCTGCAGGCATTTCTGGAAACGTGCCTCGGCGCTGGAAATGACCAGCCGCCGCCCGCGCTCGGACAGGAACAGCGCAGATTCATTGGGATCGGCGTAGCGCAGGAACTCCGGGCGCACCTTCTGGATGTACCAGGTCATCATCGCAGGAAGATCGTGATGCGTGACCGGGACGGCGCGGAAGCGCGGCCCGCTACCCCGACTGCCCTTGCCCCAGACATGGATGAAACCGAATGCACCAAGTGCGGGTTGATTCGGGTTGGATTCAAACGAGGCAACGTTCAGTCCCAGCGCCTCAGAGATGCGCAGCCCGCCGGTATAGATCAGGTAGAACAGGGCATTGTCCCGGCGCAGCGGATTGAAGTCCTTGCCATGAAAGCGCCCCGCTTCGAGAGACGCCTTGCGGATGCCCTCGAACAGCCGCTCGATCTCGCCATGCGTCAGCGCCCGGCGTTCGTGCCGAGTGGAACGCTCGTTCTCGACGTTGTGCGGGATGCAGTTCTCGTCGTTGCAGATCTGGCGCGGCTCCCTGCCGTACAGCGCGCGAACGTCATTGCGGAATTTGACGTTGCCGGTCAGGTAGTCCAGGAAGACGCGGATCGCGCCCTGGTAGTGTCGTTGGCTGGAGACCTGCAGCCTGCGATCATGGGCCAGGTGCTGGCACCAAGCATCGAAGGCGTCTTCGGTCCATGCCCACGGCGGCAGCGCACTATGCGCCGCGAAATCCCGCACGATGCTGGCATCCCGCGTCACGGATTTGGTGTGATGCCGTAGCGCCCCCATGCGCCGCTGCGCCCACGCACCCACGATCGCATCGAACAAGCGCTGGTCTTCCGGTGACAGCACGGATGCTGCTGACGGGAGGGCAACACTGCGGATCGAGTGGCGAGCCATGGCGCGAGGCAGAAAAGATGAAAATCTGGAAATTCCAATAAGCTGGTTGCATCATTTGCTCGATGCCTGCGTATGATACGTTAAAGACGCAAGCAATGCAATTTTGACGCATTCAAAGCCAAACAAAAGCAACGGATTCACGGTGCACTCAAGCCATTGATTAAAAAGGGCTTGTTCAACGAAGCCGAAATCTCCAATGATGGGGTGCGCCGCGCATCTTCTGTCCAGAACCCGCAAGTGATGCGGCAAGCAGATTTCCAATAATTCACATTCAATCAATGACTTACATGCCAGATGGTGCCTTTATGGAACCCTTATTGGCAGAATTGGAAGGTCGGCTCTTCGGC
>JAJZCX010000290.1 GCA_021851625.1 Acidobacteriota bacterium
TTATTGAGGCCGACTCGCTGTCCTATCTGTCGCTGGAGGGATTGCTGCACTCCTGCGGCGAGACCGGCGATCTGCGCTACTGCACCGCCTGCTACACCGGCGTCTATCCCACAGCGTGGGTGGATGTGGACGAGATTCTGCCCGCACCTGCTCCGCTCTAAAGCGCCTTCGGTCCGAGTGTTCACGATCGCGTCAGCGTTGTCGTCCTGTCATCCCCCACTCAAGCCAAAAATCGGCTTGAATGGGGCACCAGAAAAATCTGTGAACCTGAGCATGCAAACGCGCTCGCTATCCCATCCCATACAACTTGTCATCCCCTGCGAGACGCAGCCTTCGGCTGGAATGCCAAGGCTTCTTCCATCGGCACGCACCGTACGCGCTACATCAGCAGGCGCGGCTCGTCGGATGCTGGCGGCATTACTGGCAACATACGCCGCTTCTCTAGTTCTTTGCGCACCAAGCCCAAGCCGTACGTGCAAGCCTCAAAATTTTCCGCCAAGCGGCCAAAGAGCGGAGCCTCCTGTTCAAACTCAAAGACGTTGAACTGCGAGACGATGTAGTAGCTCTCCTTGCCCGCACGCATGAGCGCGCGCAGACCGTCTTGATGATTGCGATGCCGCCACTGCGCCGACTCTGGAAACATGCCCGCGAAGAAGAGGCTAAAGTCGCCAATGTGCTTGCGCACCTGACGCTCGCGCTCAAAGGAATCCGCATCGCCGTAGACGGGATCGGATGCGATCAGCATGTCGCACACATCGCGCAGGGGACGGCCTTGCGCGTTGCGGATGCAATAAAGATGTTCTGTTTCAGAGAAGTCCGCAAGCACACCGGCAACGTAGCTGGTTAGCTCTGCATCCTTCAGATCGGGGCCGTTGTGGTAACACTCTTGCACGACCTCCTCAAACAACTGCTGGAGTGGATTTCCATTCCGAGTCATGGCATTCCTCCTTGGTGGCAGGAAACCCAAGCCATCGCGCGTGGCTTTGCGACCAATCTCCCTGCCGTGCTCCTACCTTAGCCAAACTGCAATTGCAATTCCACAAAAACCAGCGCAGATTAATAACTTTGCTGGCACTCCCACGGCGCGATTGCGAAGGCCTTGCGCCGCGCTCTTGCCTGTTTTCATCGGCAGCGTTGCGTGCGACTTGGGGATGTGGCTGGATTTTTCAGCGATGCAGCCCAAAATGAAACTGCGCTTCAATCGCGCAGATGGGCGGCGGCTGGCTTGGTGGCAGTGGATTCTGAAATCACGAGATGTTCATTGGCTTGCAGATAGCCTTTGCGGCGAAACCAATCCTCCATAGCCGCCTGCAAGGCGGGTAGAGGTACGAGCGAACCAGCCGCCATGCGGCCATCAGAAACGGGCAAAGTGTCGTCAAAGCGGACGTCGTTGGTAAAGCTGCGCATGGCGAAGCTATCGATCCAGCGCAGCGGGCAGGGGCTGGCTTTGCCGGCGGCATCCACGCGCTCAATGCTGAGTGTGCGCAGAAACACCTCAGCCAGCCACGGGCAGAACGGGCAGGTTGTCCGTGTGTCCGGCCTCTTGCAGCACGGCTTCGAGATGCATCAGCACCTCATCCACGGTGAGGGTGTACATCTCGCGGCCATTGTCGTAGCCGCTCTCGATGGCCTGCTGCAAATAGCGGCCCGCGATCTGCGCTGCCAACCGGTCGGTGATGGCGCGACCCGTGCGGCGCTGATACTCCGCCCAAGCGGGATGCGGCAAAGCAATCCAAACGGCGCGACCAGAGACATCAAAGCGGACATCAACGGCGTCCGCGTGGCGCGTGGCAATGGCAACAACGTTGGCCTGCCAGACGCAGTGCAACTCTTGCTGGCTCCAACGGTCGGCGGCGTGGAAGTTCTCGTACATACCTCTAGGGTACGCGCCCGCAAGGCCGGGCCGCAAGCGCGCGAAGCCTGCATCGCGCATGTGCGATACTGCGGACAGGCACATGTATACACGGGTACTGTTGAAACTTTCTGGAGAAGCGCTGGCTGCTGGCCAAGGATTCGGCGTGGATGTGGCGCGCGTGCATGAGGTCGCCGGCGAAATTGCCGACGTGCGTGCGATGGGCGTCAGCATGGCTATCGTCGTTGGCGGCGGCAACTTCTTTCGCGGCGTGGCCGAGCAGGCGCGCAACATGGATCGCGTCTCCGCCGATCACATGGGTATGTTGTCCACAGTCATCAACGCGCTGGCGATTCAAGATGCGCTGGAAAAGCGCGACGTGCATTGCCGCGTGATGAGCGCCATCGCCATGCACCAGGTGGCCGAGCCGTACATTCGTCGGCGGGCGATTCGCCACCTGGAAAAAGGCCGCGTGGTGATCTTTGCCGCGGGTACGGGCAATCCGTACTTTTCGACGGACACCGCAGCCAGCCTGCGCGCCATGGAGATCAAGGCCGACGTGCTCCTGAAGGCCACCAAGGTAGACGGCGTTTACAGCGCCGACCCTGTGCTGGACAAGACAGCAGTGAAGTTTGACGAGATCAGCTACATGGAAATCTTGCAGCGCAACCTGCGCGTGATGGATGCGACCGCGGTCAGCTTATGCAAGGACAACAAGCTGCCGATGATCATCTTTAACATGAACCAGCCGGGCAACATTGCACGGGTGGTCGCGGGCGAAAAAGTTGGATCGCTGGTGACAGCGTAGGCATCGTTTCAAAAAACTGCTTTTCATTTGGCACCAACACTGCACAACGGAAGGCATCGATGAGCACTGCATCCACCACAATGCGCAGGCCCATGCTGCCCGCGCTGAACGGGCTGCGCGCACTGGCCGCTGCCGACATTCTCTTCTTTCATTTTTTGAATCCGGCATGGTTTGGCCCTTTTACGCCGCTGGCGAGCAACGGCTATGTGGGCGTCAATTTTTTCTTCATCCTCTCCGGCTTCATTCTTGCCTACAACTATACGGACAAGCACGCGCAGGGAAAATTCTCCACACGCGAATTCTGGCGCAATCGCTTGGTGCGGCTCTACCCGG
>JAJZCX010000291.1 GCA_021851625.1 Acidobacteriota bacterium
CTTCAATGCGAATGCCAAAGCGCTTGGGGATGTAAATACCCGGCTCAACGGTGATGACCATGCCCGGCTCCAAAACTTGTTTTTGTCCGGCGGCCAGGCGCGGGCCTTCGTGAATCTCCAAGCCAACGCCATGGCCGGTGGAGTGCGTAAAGTGTTGCGCCAGCTTGGCTCGGCGCAGCACGCTGCGCGCTGCTTCATCAACCTCGCCGCAGGTTGCGCCGGGCCGCACCGCATCCACGCCTACCAACTGCGCTTCGAGAACCGCGTCATACGCGGCGCGTTCGGCTGCGCTGGCCGCACCCAAATGCACCGTGCGTGTCATGTCCGAGCAGTAGCCGCCGAGCAGCACGCCAAAGTCCAACACCACAAAACCACGCTTCGGCAGCCGTTGCCGAGTGGCCCGGCCATGCGGCAATGCAGAACGCGCGCCCGATGCCACGATCGTGTCAAAGGACATGCCGTCGGCTCCCGCAGTGCGCGCGGCAAACTCCAATGCGGCGGCAACCTCGACCTCCGTGCACCCCGGCTGCAAGGTGGAGAGGATTGTTTCAAACAGATCGCAGCCAAGATGGGCGGCCTTCTGCATGGCGCGGATTTCCTCTGCGTCTTTGATCTGGCGCAGCCGGGCCACTGGCGCGGCAAGGGGCACAAACAAGCTGCGGCGCTGTGCGGGAGCCACCGCTTGCCGCATGGCGTTCAGCGCGGACACAGTGGTGTGTTCGGCGTCAAAAAAGCAGCGGCGAATGCCGCGCTGCTGCATCCATGCGCATACGGAGCGCATCAGCGACTGCTCGACGATCTCGACGCGCGCGTGGCGCACTTCGTCTTTGGATTGCTGAATGTAGCGGCCATCGGTACAGAGCACGGCATCGCCGGGCTTGGCGATGGGCACGATGACGGCGGCATTCGAGCCGGTGAAGCCGGTCAGATAGCGGACATCCGGCGGATGCACGACGAGAATTGCCTGCGCGCCGGGTCGGATTTTTTTTAGAACAAGGGCCAACTGCTGGATGCGTGTCATACAAATTGGTTATAGCATTGGCCGCGCGGGATCGGACGGAGAATGCATGGGTGCGATGCGCAACCGCAGACTCCTCGACTCGCTACGCTCGCTCAGAATGACACGGTGTTTCAGGTTCCAGTATTTCCGTCCCGCTATGAGTACGTTGCGCTGCCTGGACTGCGGCTGGGCCGCTCATTGTGGCGGCGCAGGGTGCGCGGCAAACCAAGCCTGTGCCCGCTTCTGCGCCCGCTCCAGTTGCGCTGGAGACAAATGCGCGGCGGCATCGTCACGCACGGAGTCCACATCCTTTTGCGTGACATCTCCAGTATTCCTCGCAGGGTCAAAGTGAGAAGCTCCTAAATCCATCCAGAAATACGCATCCTCGTAGTCTTGGGGCACGCCGTGGCCAAGTGAGTACAAAAGGCCAAGCTTGACTTGCGCATCTGCATCGCCTTGGTCTGCGGCCTTGCGCCACCATGCGGCGGCCTGCGTGTCATCCTGGGGCACGCCGTGGCCAAGGGAGTACAACCGGCCAAGGTTGATTTGCGCGTCTGCGTCGCCTTGGTCTGCGGCCTTGCGGAACCATGCAGCAGCCTGCGTGTCATCTTGGGGCACGCCGTGGCCTTGGTCGTATAACGTACCAAGGTTGGCCTGCGCGGTTGCCTCGCCTTGGTCTGCGGCCTTGCGCCACCATGCAGCAGCCTGCGTGTCATCTTGGGGCACGCCACGGCCTTGCATATACAACACTCCAAGGTTGGATTGCGCGTCTGCGTTGCCTTGGTCTGCGGCCTTGCGGTACCACGCAGCGGCCTGCGTGTCATCCCGCGGCACGCCACGGCCAAGGGAGTACAAAAGGCCAAGCAGGACTTGCGCATTTGCATCGCCCTGGTTGGCCTTCTGGATCAGGGTTGTCAAACTGTCGGCTGGATTAGTGGCAGGTGTCTTGTCTTGGGTGTTGGTAGTTTGTGCGGGCAGTCGCAAGCTAGCCCAACAAACAACGATGGCTGCCAGCGCCATCCACAGACGGGCCTTCGACATCGACTTTTGCAGTTCTTTTTCGAGGGGCATGGGCATTTCCTAGTTTGGGAACGCCCCAAGGGTAGCATGGATTTCGCTGTATCTTCGTTTTATTTTTTTTCCCTGCGCCGCGGGTCTGCGGGCTGCATCCCACCCGGCCCGGATACTGCGTGCGAAGTGGAACCGCAGATTCCTTCCCTCGACTACGCTCGCTCGGAATGACAAGGTGTTTATCGTGCGATGATTTCCAACCAACGACGAGTCATTCTGAGCGCAGCGAAGAATCCAGAGGGTGCATGCCGGGAAATGCTGCTTTCTCCCCATCAGCATTCTCTGGATTCTTCACTCCCGTTGGTCGCTCAGAATGACACGGTGTATTTGAGGGTTTGTCATCCCGACCGGAGCGAAGCGCAGTGGAGGGATCTGCGGTTTGTCTGCGCGCGAAGTGGAACCGCAGATTCCTCGACTCGCCTACGCTCGCTCGGAATGACAAGGTGTGGAGGTTCCAGTATTTCCGTCCCGCTATGAGTATCGCGCTCTACGACGAGTCATTCTGAGGTGTGCGGGCATTACCGCGCGCGGGCGACGGGTTTCTTCTGGCGCGGACGGACGCGGGCGGGTGCGGGCTTGGCTGCGTGGATGCTGCTCTGCTGCTCCATCCAGCTTTCCACCAGCGAACGCTTAAAGCGCCAGCGATTGCCCAGTTTGAAGGCGGGGATGAAGCCGTCAGATGCGTACTGGTAGAGCGTGTCGGGGCTGATGCCGAGATACTCCGCCGCATCGTGGATGTCCATCACCTCGCGCAGTGCAACTTTTGCCGAGCCTGCCATGTTTTTCGTCTCCTTTGTGCCGCGCGTGGCGGCTCTAGCCTGGAGGTTTGTTTATATTCGGGTTTTTGCGGGAATTCAATCCTGTTTTTTCCGGGTTTGCTGGCAACGAGACGCGGCTAGCCAGTTTTACAAGGAATTTCC
>JAJZCX010000292.1 GCA_021851625.1 Acidobacteriota bacterium
TACAGAAATCGCCGCGCATAATCAGGTTTTGTCGGATGTCGATCAGGCATGGGTCGCGTACACGACGGCCAAGCTCGTCTCCGATCGCTATCAGGGCCACTACCTGGCAGAGGCCAAGGACGTGCTGACCATTGCGCAATACTCGTATGAACGTGGCGGGCTTGCGCTGTTGGATTATTTGAGTGCTCTCGAAGACGACCGCACCACCAGCCTGAACGCGCTCACCGCCTACGCGCAGACTTGGGATGCGATCCATCAGCTCAGCTACACAACGGCCAGTGAGGCTGTTAATCAAAAGTAGACCATAGGAAACAATTTGGCTTGCACATCTAGTCTGCGGACGCAGCGCCGTGCGATGCTGTTTGTGTATGCTGCATCCTGATCGACTTTTTCCGTCTGACCCCGCCGCGCGCTCCATTGCCAAGCGGTTGTACCACTCGATTGCGAACCTGCCCATCCTCAGCCCGCACGGGCACACAGAGGCCCGCTGGTTCGCAGAGAACCATCCCTTTGCCGATCCAGCCAGCCTCTTCATTCAGCCGGATCACTATGTCTTCCGTATGCTCTACAGCCAAGGCGTTCCGCTGGAGCATTTGGGCATTGGCCAAAAGAAGATCGAAAATCCCCGCGCGATCTGGAGAATCTTTGCCGAGAACTATTATCTGTTCCGTGGCACTCCCACACGCATCTGGCTGGACTATGCCTTTCACGAACTTTTCGGCCTGGAGAAACCGCTGAACATCAGCACGGCGGATTTGTACTTCGACACCATCTCCGCCGCACTGGCCACGACGGAATTTCTGCCGCGCGCTTTGTATGAGCGCTTTCATATTGAAGTGTTGGCCACGACGGACTCCCCACTCGACGATTTGCAGTATCACCGCCAACTGAAAAATTCTGGATGGAAGGGCCGCGTGTTGCCCACCTTTCGACCCGACCCAGTGGTGGACCCAGACTTTGAAGGCTTCGCGGCCAACCTTGCCACACTCGGCGAGCAAACCCGGCAAGACACAACAACGTGGATGGGCTATCTGACCGCTCTGCGTGCGGCGCGGGAACGCTTTCGCGCACTGGGCTGCACGGCCACCGATCATGGACATCCCACGGCTGCAACGGCAGACTTGGACGCCCAAGCCGCTGCCAAACTCTTCACGTGCGTGCTCGCTGGCGCGGCTTCGGCTGCGGATAAGGAACTCTTCCGCGCACAGATGCTGACCGAAATGGCCGCGATGAGCTTGGATGATGGACTGGTCATGCAGTTGCATCCGGGAAGCCTGCGCAACCACAACACGCAACTCTACCAGCGCTTGGGACGCGACAAAGGCGCGGACATCCCCACGCGCACTGACTACGTACATGCACTACAACCGCTGCTGACGCGCTTTGGCAATGAGCGCGATCTGACCATCATCCTGTTTACTCTCGATGAATCCACCTACAGCCGAGAGCTGGCTCCGCTGGCCGGGCACTATCCCTGCTTGAAACTTGGCCCGGCGTGGTGGTTCCATGACAGCCCGGAGGGAATGCTCCGCTTCCGCGAATCCGTTACGGAGACGGCAGGATTTTACAACACAGTTGGCTTCAATGACGATACGCGGGCATTCTTGTCGATCCCTGCGCGGCATGATGTGGCCCGGCGCGTGGACTGCGCGTATCTGGCGCGGCTTGTTGCCGATCATCGCCTGGAAGAAGACGAGGCGTATGAAGTCGCCATCGACCTCACCTACCGTTTAGCGGCCTCTGCCTACCGGCTTACTGAGAGACCTTAGCCACCGATACGGACGGCGGCTCCGCAACCATGGGAAGCTGCTGCCCTACAACCACATGGTCCGGTGCATCCAGTCGCACTCCATGCACCTTGGTGCTGATCCTCAAATTCTGCAGGCCGGAGCCATGCGCACCGAAACTCAACACATAGGCACTGGCCAGCCGTTGTGTGTACTCCCGGAGCATCGGTACAAAAGTGACCGGATTGCCCATGCCCTCGTAATAATCCTTGCCCCCTGTGGCCTGTGCAACCTGAATCAAATAATCGTTGCCAACAAAGGAGCCGCGCATGCCGCGATCAGGGAATCCAATATCGCGGAAGTAAATCGCAGAGACAATCAATCGGCTCTTCTGCGCATCTACAATCGAAAAACCAACATAGGGATCCTGTGGGTCGTACTGGAGCGCTTGAAAATAACGATCGATGCCATCGGTGATCATCAGCACCTGTCGCACCGCTGCTGGATGGCCCCCATCCGGCCAGTGTTTCGCCAGGTCAGAAATGCAAAAGTATGGGCTGGCGTTCACCCCTGCAATGCCCGTGGGAATGCGAACGGACTTGGCCGCCGCCACCTTGCCAGAGTCAAAACCAGAGGCAATCATCGCCCGGCCATATTGCATGTAGCCTAGGGCCACATCCACGGACGATGGTAAATGCAGAATGAATGCTTGTAACTCAGAAAAATTGGCACTGGAACGCCCTTGCAACGCATCATCAATCAGCACCACGAGCTGCGTGGTAGCCTGCTGAGGCAGTGGTTTCCAATCCAGCACGGGATCTTTTTTTCCATTTTGCTCAATACGCACGTCAGGACTGCTTATCGTTGGCGCTGGAGCGCCGCCGCGCTCGTGGCTCACCACGGTCACGATCATCTGTGTAGGCACAGGCGGCTTTTTGTCCCTTGCCAGAGCGGGCATGGCCAATGCTCCCCATGCACACACCGCAATGCAGACCTTCGCTCCCATCGCACCAGTTGATTGCATTCTTCCACGCATACGCCACTCTCCTGCCACGGACATGCTCCCGCGTTCATTGGACGCACACCCACACAAAAAGATACTCCACTTGAGCAAATTTTACCGACGACTTGGGCGCGGCCGCTCGCATCAGGTACACATGGCTAATACTCCTGTGCATCCAACCAGCGCGGTAGCAACAGCGTCATCGAAAACAAAAGCATTCCGCCGATCCAAACATGCGAGATCAGAAACGTCCAGCGG
>JAJZCX010000293.1 GCA_021851625.1 Acidobacteriota bacterium
ACAGAGCTTCTCGACGGCGCGGCTGAACGAGTTGGTGCAGATGGCGGAGCGCGGCATGGGGGATCTCTTCCGTGCGCAGCAAGCGGCGCTGGTTCGTTGATGCGGGCAAGACAAGACGGATGGGATCTACTTCCCCCATCCAGCCGCAGGGATCTCTGTAATCGGGGAGCGTAAGGGAACGCGGGCGATGGACTGCGCAGCAGCAGGGATCGACGGCGCATAGGATCGACGCGGCTCCGTCTCTGGCCGGAGCGTGGCAGGCTGCGGATGTGGATGCGTCCTGTTTTGGGACGCGGCATTTTCCTCGGCCAGGCCAACCGCTCGACCGTGCACCAACAGCAGCGCCAGCAAGAAGCCACCGCAAGAACCCAGGCAGATACCACCAACAAAAATCAGGACATCCATCACAATTTCCTCCCGCGTCCGCGTACGGAGCCATGGGGTAACTTCCCTCAAGGTACGCAGGTAATCGCGCGCCCGTGTCGGCGATCGACCGAATGTCGCTTTTGGGCAATCAAGTTCCGACTTGGGAAGGGCGTGTAGTCCATCGACAGAATGTTGTCGATGGACGATCGTGCTCGTGTTCTCTTGGATAGATAGTAAGAATAGAAGCTGCGGCCATCGCCGATATTTGGCGGGCCAGTGCTTTGCCGGAGGCTTCCAGCCTGCCGGAGATTTTTTAGAAGTTTTTTAAGTTGGTGCCGACGTTTGTCCCCGCAGGTTGCATTGTAGGGAACGAGAACGGCTCTACAGCAACCGCAGACGGTACGATCGCGGCGCGCGGCGGAGTCAACGGTAACCACGAAATGCAGTTCTGGTAATGCCGAGGTGAAGAATGCGACAGGTCTCTCCAATTCCAATTTCCGCCACGCTGGATGCTCGCCACCCAGCGGTTCTGCCCGGTCAGCGCAGCATCTCCATTGGGGTCACGCAGCGTTTTGGCAGCAAGTTGCGCTTTTTGCGCAAGTCCAAAAATATGACGCAACTGCAGATGGCCATTTACTTGGGCATTGATCGTAGTTACATCAGCGATTTGGAGCGCGGACGCAAGTCCATCTCCCTGCCGATGATGGAGGTCGTGGCCTTGGGCTTTGGCATGAACCTCTCCGATCTGTTGCGCGATATTTAATCCCCGCACCTGCCAGCGGGCTGATTCCCAGCCAGTGCGCCGATCGACGCGCACGTCTCCGGTTGGATCAGCCCCGTTCGACCCCTCTCTGTGCACCTCCGCAGAATTGACGGCAGTTTGGGACTTTCCCGTGCATGGATTTATTTCTGCGCGGTGCGCCGTTTGAGCATGGCTTGTTGGGCCTGTGGTACCGTGACCGCAAACACAGGAATCCAACCCGCATCGTATACACTAAAAATGGTCAGGCATTCACGGGGGCTGACAGGTCGTTCCTGAAACCATTTCTGCGCCGCTCTCTGCATCGCTCCCTGGAAACGTCCCTTGAACCGCAATTCAATTCACCGCACAGAACAGAGGAGTGCATTCGCATGAAGCTTACCCCCGGCAAACTCGCTGGAATGAAGGCTGTTTCCGACGCGCGTGGTGTCATCGCCGCCGCGGCGATGGATCAACGTGGTTCCCTGCAGAAGTCCCTGGCAAAGGAAAAGGGCGTGGCCGATGTGCCCACCAGCGCCCTGGAAGAGTTCAAGACGCTGGTCACCGATGTGTTGACGCGCCACGCATCCGCGATTCTGTTGGATCCGGAGTTTGGTTTGCCGGCCAGCAAGAAGCGCAACGGCAAGGGCCTGCTGCTGGCCTATGAGAAGACTGGCTACGATGCCAACACGCCGGGCCGTCTGCCCGATCTGCTCGATGTTTGGAGCGTGCGCCGTTTGAAGGAAGCCGGTGCGGATTGCCTGAAGGTTCTGCTCTACTACACGCCATTTGAGAAGTCGGCGATCAACGATCACAAGCACGCCTTCATCGAGCGCATTGGTGATGAGTGCCGCGCCGTGGACATTCCTTTCTTTTTGGAGTTTGTCGGCTACAGCGTCGATGGCAGCGACGAGAAGAGCATGGCCTACGCCAAGAAGAAGCCTGAGATTGTTTCCGGTTCGATGGCCGAGTTTGGCAAGGCGAAGTACGGCGTCGATGTGTTGAAGGTGGAAGTGCCGGTGCAGATGGAGTACGTGGCCGGAACCAAGGCATGCAAGGGCGAAGCCGCTTACACGCGCGCCGAGGCATTGCAGCATTTCCGCGACTCCGCCTCCGCAACGCACAAGCCGTTCATCTATCTGTCGGCGGGCGTCAGCAATGAGGTCTTCACCGAGACGCTGGATCTGGCCGGCGAGAGCGGCACGCAGTTCAGCGGCGTTCTGTGCGGACGCGCCACTTGGAAGGACGGCATCGCCGTCTATGCCAAGCAGGGTGCGGCGGCCTTTGAGGCATGGCTGAACGATCAGGGTGTCAAGAACATCTCGAACGTGAACGCTTCACTGAAGACGGCCACGCCGTGGTTCACACGCTTGGGTGTTCAAAGCGCAGAGGCGCTGGCGTAAGCCGGACCACTGCGGCAGCAATCGACCGGCGTTGCGCGCACTGCGCAGCGCCGGTTTTTCTTTGGAGCGGAAGCCGGGTACGTTTGCTGCCGCTGCCTTGACTTCACGCGGCGCGCTTCCTACCATCCAGAGATAGAGCGTTTTTGATCCAAGTGTTCACGGTCGGGAAAGAGTTGTGGTCTTGACCTTTCCCCACTCAAGCCAAAAGACGGCTTGCATGGGGCACCCAAAATAAAATGGGGTGCCGAAAAATTTTGTGAACACTGGACAAGAAAACGCTAGAGTTCCAGTGCGCGAGGGCTGCTGGGACGGAGGCCGTTGCATGGCGAAGACCGATCCAAAAACCAAGGCAGAGAACAGCAGCGCAGAGGCGCGGGTGAGTCCGCGTGCACGCTGGGTGTTGACCTCGGTGGTGGAGTCGTACATCGCCACGGGTGAGCCGGTGGCTTCGCAGGCGATTGCGAGCCAGCAGAACCGCG
>JAJZCX010000294.1 GCA_021851625.1 Acidobacteriota bacterium
CTACGCCGCGCATCTATGCACGCTTTCCCTTCTACAACCTGATGAACAGCAATGACTCGTTTGTGCAGATCATCGATCGCCCGGCCAAACGGTTGGAGGTGCGCGCCGACCTGCACTGGCTCCAACTCTCCTCCGGCAACGACCTGTGGTATCAGGGCGGCGGAGCCTTTGACAATAAGGTCTTCGGCTACGTGGGACGGCCCGGCAATGGATACTCCAGCTTCTCCAGCTTGGGCGACATCAGCGCCGACTGGCAGGCGACGAAGACGCTGGCGGTGAACTTCTACTACGCCAACGCGCGCGGCAAAAGCGTGGTGGGGGCCATCTATCCGGTGGATCGCAATGCTCAATTCGGCTACGTGGAGCTGGTCTACCACTGGGGCCTGCCGCAGAGCGCAGGCAAGTAGGTGGATGCACCGAACAATTCCAGATTCCTCAACTGCGTCCGAAAGCGCAGTTGAGGAATCTGTTCCCGTCCGCTTGTGACCCCATGCTATAGTGGACGCAGAACCGGGTTCTGCTGCCGGCTTCTGCTGGGCCACACAGCCCGGCCTTCTTTGTCCCGGTTCCTCCAGAACACCAAGCCGTGTTCACCGGGTATTCCTTCCAGTAGTGCTCCACGACGAGCTAGAAAAGCCAAGCGCGAGGTTGCGCGCTCTGGCGGCGTTGTTTTTTTTTACGCAGCGCAGCAAGCCGCAGATTGAGCATTCGCGCAAGCGCGCGCATGTACGATCCGCAGGCATCGTCATCGTCGATTCAGGGGGCATTGCAACATGGAGAAATTAGTTATCATCGGCAACGGAATGGCTGGCATCGGCTGCGTGGAGCAGATCCTGAAGCACGCCCAACACTTTGCGATCACCGTGTTCGGAGATGAGACGCACGCGAACTACAATCGCATTCTGCTCTCGTCGGTGCTGGCCGGCGAAAAGCAATCCGAAGACATCATCCTGAATGAGTTGAGCTGGTATCAGCGGCACGGCATCCAATTGCGACTCGGTGTGCGCATCACGGGCATTGACCCGGTGCTGAAGACCGTGACCGGCAATGATGGCAGCGTCACTCCTTTTGACAAATTGATTTTGGCCACGGGCAGCAATCCGCTGATCCCGCCGATGGAAGGCACGCAGCGCGATGGCGTCTTTGTCTTCCGCACGCTGGACGACACACGCGGTCTGCTGGAGCGCGCCCGCCCCGGTCTGAAGGCCGCAGTGATTGGCGGTGGACTGCTGGGCTTGGAAGCCGCGCGCGGCTTGCAAGTGCAGGGCTGCGATGTCAGCGTGATTCACTTGCAGGGTCGGCTGATGGATCGCCAACTCGATCCCACGGGCGCAGCCATGCTCAAGGGCAAGATGGAGGCCATGGGCGTCCAAGTATTGCTGAGCAAGAGCACAACGGCGATTCTCGGCAACGGCAAAGTGGAAGGTCTCGCCTTCAAAGATGGCAGCACGATTGATGCGGAACTCGTCGTCATCGCCGCGGGCATTCGCCCCAATGTGGAGTTGGGCAAGCTGGCCGGGTTGGAGGTCAATCGCGGCATCGTCGTCAACGATCACATGGAGACTTCGCACCCGGACATCTTTGCCGTGGGGGAGTGCGTCGAACATCGCGGCACCTGCTATGGCCTGGTTGCGCCACTGCTCGATCAGGGCAAGGTGCTCGCAGCCACCATCACCGGCAATCGCGGCGAGGGCTTTGCCTCCAGCGTTCTCGCATCCAAATTAAAAATTATGGGCGTTGAGGTCTTCTCAGCAGGCAACTGGGATGAGACGGTGCCCGGAGCCGAGGCCGTGCGTTTTGAAGACCCAGCGCTCGGTCTGTACAAAAAACTGACTCTGCGCGATGGCAAGCTGGCTGGGTTTATCCTCGTCGGCGACACATCGGAAAGCCCGCGCTATCTGGATTGGTTGCGTTCGGGAAAAGACCTGACCGATCAGCGACGGCATCTGCTCTTTCCGCCGCCGGTGGAGGATGCGGGTTTTGACGTGGCGCAACTCTCAGACAGCGAAACCATCTGCGGCTGCATGGGCGTCAGCAAAGGCGCGATCATCGAGAGCATTCACGAAAAAGGCGTCTGCACACTGGCGCAGTTGAAGGAGACCACGCGCGCCTCCACCGGCTGCGGCAGTTGCACCAACCTTTGCCAGCAATTGTTGAAGAGCGTGGTGCCGGACTTCGAGGAAGAAGTGAAGAGCGTCCTGTGCAAGTGCGTGCCGTTTGCAGAGATGACCTTGCGCGAGATGATTCGCAGTCAAAAGCTGCGCTCCGTCGGCGAAGTGCTGGAGATTTACGGCAACGGCATCGGCTGCGAGGTCTGCAAGCCTGCGCTTAGCTACATGCTCGATGTGATCTCCTGCGGCGATTACGACGAAGATCGTTCCGCGCGCTTCATCAACGATCGCGTGCACGCGAACATCCAAAATGACGGCACGTTTTCCGTGGTGCCACGTATGCGCGGCGGTGTGACGACAGCCGACGAACTACGCCGCATCGCCGACGCCGCGGACAAGTACAAGGTGCGCATGGTCAAGGTGACCGGCAGTCAGCGCATTGATCTGCTGGGCGTGAAAAAAGCTGATCTGCCTGCAATGTGGGCCGACTTGGGCATGCCCTCTGGCCAGGCTTATACCAAGGGCGTGCGCATGGTGAAGACCTGCGTGGGTTCGGAGTTCTGTCGCTTCGGCGTGCAAGACTCCACCGCAGCCGGTATTGAACTGGAGCATCGCCTGGAGAATCTCTTCACGCCGCACAAGGTGAAGTTGGGCGTCGTCGGCTGCCCGCGCAACTGCGCGGAGGCCACCGTCAAAGACATTGGCTTGATCGGCAACGAGGGAAGCTGGCAGGTGGTCGTTGGCGGCGCGGCGGGTAAGCATGTGCGCAAGGCCGATCTGCTCATCACCGTGGAGACCACGGAGTTGGCGCTGGAGGCGGCGATGATCTTCTTCCAGTACTACCGCGAGCACGCAAATTATCTGGAG
>JAJZCX010000295.1 GCA_021851625.1 Acidobacteriota bacterium
TTGGAATCCAAGCTCGACTACATCCACGTCAATGGCTCCATGGAGCATCGCCTGCCCGGAAACTTGAACATGAGTTTCGTCTACGTGGAAGGCGAGTCGCTCTTGATGGGCATCAACGATGTGGCTGTTTCGAGCGGTTCGGCCTGCACCTCGGCCACGCTGGAGCCATCGTATGTGCTCAAGGCGCTCGGCCTGGGCGATGATGTGGCGCACAGCTCGATTCGCTTCGGGTTGGGCCGCTTCAACACGCTGGCAGAGGTGGACTACGTGGCCGACAAGCTGATCGACATCGTGCAAAAGCTGCGCGAGCTGTCTCCGCTCTACGAGATGGTGAAGGAAGGTATCGACCTGACCAAGATTCAATGGGAAGCGCACTAAAAATCTTTTGCAACAGATGGTTTTCAGTTTTCAGTCAACTTTAGGAGAATCACCATGGCATACAGTGAAAAGGTCATCGACCACTACAACAATCCCCGTAACGTGGGCCAATTGGACAAGGCCAGCACCGAGGTGGGCACGGGTTTGGTCGGCGCACCGGAGTGCGGCGACGTCATGCGCTTGCAGATCAAGGTGAACCCCGACACGCAGGTCATCGAAGAGGCCAAGTTCAAGACCTTTGGCTGCGGCTCAGCGATTGCTTCGTCCTCGTTGGCCACGGAGTGGGTCAAGGGCAAGACCGTTGAAGAGGCCTTGCAGATCAAGAACACCGACATCGTGAAGGAGCTTTCTCTGCCACCGGTCAAGATTCACTGCTCCGTGCTGGCGGAAGATGCGATTCGCGCGGCCATCGGTGACTGGAAAAAGAAGAACGGCGTGGCTGAGCCAGCCGCCGTCGCAGCGCACTAAACGGATCAGGCAGGGAATGCGATGAGCACAGCCGAATCAGCAGCGAACCAGCAGTCGGTGGTGGGCATAACGCCCGCAGGCCAGTCGGTTGCACCTGCGCAGAAAGGCATCGAGGTCACGGAGCGAGCGCTCAAGCGTATTCGCTCCGCCATGGCCAAGGAGGGCATCTCTGCCGAGCAGGGTGGTCTGCGCCTCGGTGTGCAGGGCGGCGGTTGTTCCGGTCTGTCCTACAACATTCGCTTTGATACGCAGCCGCGCGAGCGTGACCGTATCTATACATACGACGGCGTGCGCATCTTCGTCGATCCAAAATCCTTCATTTACCTGCATGGTATGGTGCTGGATTATCAGGAGACGCTGATGCAGCAGGGCTTTCACTTCGTCAATCCCAACTCCACCAAGTCCTGCGGCTGCGGCTCCTCGTTTTCCGCGTAGATCGTTTGGCACAGATCGGTTTTGCCGTGCGCGCGGCGTGCGGAGTGAAGGCCGAAATCATAACCCAAGCTCTGCGGCCCGCGCCGAATATGAATTGCCATGACCCATACCCTCGTACAATCCGCGAACATTAAATGCTGGAGCTGCGGCTCTCAGAATGAATTGCACGCGCAGCTTTGCACCTCGTGTGGCAAGCTGTTGCCGCCGGTGGCTGCGGACTACTTCGCTCTCTTCGGACTGCCGCGCAGGCTTACGCTGGATGTGCCCACGCTGGAGAAACAGTTTTACCGGCTCAGTCGCAGATTGCATCCTGACCTGTACGCACAGGCCAGCGAACAAGAGCGTCAGTGGAGTCTGGAAAAAAGTTCTCTGCTCAACGACGCTTGGCGCACGCTGCGCGACCCCATTGCGCGTACGGAGTATTTGCTGGAACTGGAAGGCATCGCGCTCGAAGAGCAATCGCGTAACGCCACTGACGCTGCGCGCGCTGCGGGCACAGACAAGCAGCAGATCGTTCCGCCGGACATGCTCGAAGAAGTCTTCGAGTTGAACATGCAGTTGGAAGAGGCGCGCATGGCCGCGCAAAGCAACAGCAGCGATCCAGAGTTGACGGAGAATCTGCGTGCAGCGGAGAAGAATTATTCTGCGCAAATGGTGGCACTGCACACGCAGTTGGAGCAACTCTGGGCCGCATGGGATCGTGCGCAGGCATCGGGCGATGCGACAGAGCAGAGCGTGGTCAAGCAAGGCATGGTCGCCCTGCTCAACCGGCGCAGCTACATTCGCAACTTGGTGCGGGATGTACGCCAGGCTCTAGATGGCGCTGCATGCAACAGCAATGGAACCACAGGCAAAGGATAACGGGCACGCATGACACAACAGCAGGACAGAGTGGTCGGCATCGACCTCGGCACAACGAATTCGCTGGTAGCGTTCATGGAGCAGGATCGCCCGGTTGTAATTCCCGGCGAGGATGGCTCTACGCTGGTGCCTTCCGTGGTTGCGCTGGGCGCGGATGATCGCATTGTCGTGGGCAATGCCGCGCGCGCGCATCTGATCGAGACGCCAGAGCGCGCCGTGTATTCTGCCAAACGATTGATGGGTCGCGGCGTGGAAGATGTGCAGTCGGAATTGCAATTCTTTCCCTTTCGATTGGCAGACAATCTTGCATCCGGTGAAGTGTTGCGCCTGCGCCTGGGCGAACGCGAGTTCACACCACCAGAGATTTCCGCGCACGTGCTGCGCCAATTGCAGCGCAATGCGCAGCGATACTTTGGCCCCGGCTCGTCCGTCACCAAAGCGGTCATCACCGTGCCCGCATACTTCAATGATGCGCAGCGGCAGGCCACCAAAGATGCAGGACGCATGGCCGGCCTCGACGTGTTGCGCCTAGTGAATGAACCGACCGCTGCCGCGCTGGCCTATGGACTCGACAAGAAAAAAGAGGGCATCGTCGCCGTGTACGATTTCGGCGGCGGCACCTTCGACATCTCCATTTTGAAATTGCAGGACGGAATCTTTGAAGTCATCGCCACCAACGGCGATACGCACTTGGGCGGCGATGACATCGACAATTTGCTGATCGCCATTGCGCTGGATGACATTGCCGGGGACATGAAGCTCGACCTGCGCCGCAATGCCGAAGCTGTGCAGGCCATTCGCAAATCGGTGATTGAAG
>JAJZCX010000296.1 GCA_021851625.1 Acidobacteriota bacterium
GCCTGCGACGCAGATGCGCTTGTTGCGTCCATGCTCGCCGCTGGCAAGCGTGACCGCGCTGCGTGGAACCTCCAGCATCTCCGCCAGAAAAAGAATCAGCGCCTCGTTGGCGCGACCCTCCACCGGCGGCGCTTGCAATGCGATGCGCAGCGCCTCGCCCATCACACCCAGCACAGCATTTTTGCGCGCCCGCGGCTGCACGCGCACCAGAAAGGTGACTCCCTCCGCTGTCTCGCGCACAGGAATCATAGCGTGCTCTGCGGCTGTGCAGCGCGCGCGCCAAAGATCGCCGTGCCAATGCGCACACAGGTTGCGCCTTCGGCAATCGCCACGGAAAAGTCATGCGACATGCCCATCGATAGCTCGTCGAATTGTAATTTTTGATGTCGCTGCGCCAGAGCATCGCGCAGCAGCCACAAACGCCGAAAGTAGGGCCGCGCCTGCTCAGCATCTTCAAAGTACGGCGGCACGGTCATCAGTCCACGCACGCGCAGTTGCGTCCAGTCCGGCGCACGCTCCAACAACTCCGCCAACTCCGGCCCATCGGGCAACAGGCCGTGTTTCGATGCTTCCTCGCTCAATTTGATTTCCAACAGAACCGGCAGCACCACTCCCGCCGCTGCCGCCGCGCGGTGCAAGTGTTCGGCAACGCGCACTGAGTCCACCGAATCAACGCCGTCAAAGATCTGCGCAGCACGATTGGCCTTGTTGGTTTGCACCGGGCCGATGCAGTGGACGCGCGCCGCAGTGTCTCCAGAAAAAATCCCAGCCGCCATCAGCGCATCGCGCTTGACCGCAAACTCCTGCACACGATTTTCTCCGAAGAGCCGCACTCCGGCGGCATAGGCTTCCACGATGCGCTCGGCAGGCTGCGTCTTCGAGACGGCCATCATCTGCACATCAGCCCGCGCGCGACCCGCCTCGCGGCAGGCGGCTTCGATCTGCTGCTCCACGCGCGCAATGTTCTCAGCCACGCTCATGCACGCGCGCACGTTACGGCGCTGTTCAGCGCCCGTGCTCCTCCAAAAACTTTTCCACTTCCAGAGCGGCCATGCAGCCGGAACCGGCAGCGGTAATCGCCTGCCGATAGCGACGATCCTGCACATCGCCGCAGGCAAACACACCCGGCACGCGCGTCATCACATTGTTGTGCGTGCGCACGTAGCCATCGTCGTCCAAATCAATCTGCCCGGCAAACATCTTCGCATTCGGCTCGTGGCCAATGCCCAGAAACATCGCGCTCACCGGCAGCAGGCTCGTCTCCCCCGTCACCACATTGCGCAACTTCAGCCCGGTCACTTCCTTCTTGCTTACATCCAACACTTCGTCCACGGTGGTGTTGGTCAGGATGCGAATCTTCTCATGCGCCAGCGTGCGCTCCAACATAATCTTCGAGGCGCGAAACTGTTCGCGCCGATGGATCAGCGTCACCTTGCTGGCAAAGCGCGTCAAAAAAATCGCTTCTTCCATCGCCGAGTCGCCGCCGCCAATCACGGCAATCTCTTTGCCGCTAAAAAAGAAGCCGTCGCATGTGGCGCAACTGCTGACGCCATGGCCGATCAACGCCTGCTCGCTCGGCAAGCCCAGCCAGCGCGCACTGGCTCCGCTGGCAATCACCAGCGTGCGCGTGTGCAGCGTCTCCTTGCCCAGATTCAGTGCAAACGGTCGCTTCGACAAATCCACGCTCACCAGGTGCGCCATGCGAAACTCCGCACCAAAGCGCGCTGCCTGCTGCTTCATGTTCTCGATCAACTGCGGCCCCTGAATGCCCTCTGGCCATCCGGGAAAATTCTCCACCAGCGTGGTGATGGAGAGTTGCCCGCCCGGCTCATGGCCTTCGAGCACAATCGGCTTCAAGTTGGCGCGCGCTGCATAAATGGCCGCTGTCAATCCGGCGCAGCCGGAGCCAAGAATGACCGTGTCGTGAATGGTGTCGTGGTTTGCGTGGGCCTGTGCGTGCGGGGTCGTGTCCGTGTGCGTGCTCATAAAATTATCTGCTTTGATTGTACCGGCGACCTGCTGCGTGCGTGCGGTCGATAGGCCAGAACGCCTACTGCGCAACCACAGGGTGCGCAGTCACCCATGCACGTGCCCGCGCCTGCGCACTGGTTCGCTGGTCTGCGGTGATCTGTTTGCCCATCACGTCCCGCACCTGGTCAAAGTCCGTCTGCGTGTCCGCGTAGGGATCCGTGCCCTTCGGCAACACCGTCGCCGCCACTGCCAACCAGAAATACGCCTCCACCAAATCCTTGGGCACTCCATGCCCCTGCGCATAGAGCAGGCCCAGATTGTATTGCGCCGCGTGCACGCCCTGCTCGGCGGCCTTGCGATACCAAGTCGCAGCCTGCGCATCATCCTCGGCCACGCCGCGGCCCTGCGCATACAAATCGCCCAGGTTGAACTGCGCATCCGCATGGCCCTGCGCTGCGGCCTTGCCCCACCAGACGGCGGCCTGCGCGTCATCCTTCGGCACGCCACGGCCTTGGTCGTAAAACACGCCCAAGTTGTATTGCGCCGTTACCATTCCTTTGTCCGCAGCCTTGCGATACCAAATCGCCGCCTGCGCTGCATCCACCGGCACACCTTGGCCCGCGTCATATAAAGCTGCCAGGTTGAACGCCGCATCCACATTGCCCTGTTCCGCAGCCTTGCGATACCAGTTCGCCGCCTGCGCATCATCCTTCGGCACGCCTTGGCCCGCGTCATAGAGCACGCCTAAATCAAACTCTGCCGTGGCATCACCCAAATCGGCTGCCGCGCGATACCAGTGGGCCGCCTGCACGTCGTCCTTGGGTACGCCGCGGCCTTGGCTGTACAGACCCGCCAAAATGAGTTGTTCCAAGGTATTGCCTCGCTCGGCTGCCGCACGTAAGGCAGCAACATCGGGCGCACCCCCACCGCTCTGCGCAGCGGCAGGCAGGGCGAGGCTGCCGAAGACAATCCAAGCAATATAACGCAG
>JAJZCX010000297.1 GCA_021851625.1 Acidobacteriota bacterium
GGCGGGGTTGGCGGGCTTGCGTCGCGTAGGTCCCGGCACACAGATGATGATACCACCCGCGACGGTGTGAAAAATCCGCGCGAGGCACGCAATGTTGGCGCGATGCGTAGCGAACAAACAGCGACAGATGCTCTCTGCCCGCGCAATCCACACAGATTGATAAACTAGAGGCGTGAGCAATTCCCCGACAACCAAGATTGGCTTTGTCAGCCTGGGCTGCCCCAAGAACCTGGTGGACAGCGAAGTGATGATGGGCCTGCTGCAATCGGCTGGCGCAACGATGACCACGGACGCGGCCAGCGCCGATGTGCTGGTGGTGAACACCTGCTCGTTTATCGACAAGGCCAAGCAAGAGTCGGTGGACACGATTCTGGAGATGGCGCGGCTGAAGACCGATGGGCGCGCGCGGCGGCTGGTGGTGGCCGGCTGCATGGTGGAGCGCTACCGCGACGAAATCCGCAAGAACATTCCTGAAGTGGATGCGGTGGTGGGCACCGGTGAGTTGGACAAGATTCTGGAAGCAGCAGGCGTGCAGACTCCAACACATTCGCACGCAACCAGCGATTCTCCATTTCGCATTCTGACAGCGACCGAGAGCGCAGCCGCTGCCAACGCACCACGCGCTGCGCGGGCCGAAGGCGATGCACGTGCAGCCAAGGGAAGATTTTCTCGTGCGCATTGGGATGGCGCAACGGCCAGTCTGCCCGAATATCTTTACGACGAAACCACGCCGCGTCTGCGTGCAACGGCGCGTGCATCGGCCTACATCAAAATCGCCGAGGGCTGCGACCATCCCTGCGGCTTCTGCATTATTCCGCAACTGCGCGGCAAGTTTCGCTCGCGCCGCTTTGAGTCAGTCGTGGCCGAGGCGCAGCGATTGGTGAGCGAGGGCGTGCAAGAGATTACGCTGATCGGCCAGGACACTACTTGCTACGGTGAAGACTTGGGCCTGCGCGATGGACTGGCGCAGTTATTGGATGCGTTGGCGAAGATCGACGGCCTGCGCTGGCTGCGTTTTTTGTATGCCTATCCCAACAAGGTGACGCCGCGCCTGCTGGAGACGATGGCCCGGCATGACAACATCTGCAAATATCTGGATGTGCCGTTACAGCACGCGTCTCCTGCGGTATTGAAGCGGATGCAGCGCGGCGGCGGCGCGGAGATTTTTCTCAAGATGCTGGAACGCGCGCGCGTGGCCATGCCAGAGATTGCGCTGCGCACTTCGTTCATTGCAGGCTACCCCGGTGAAACCGAAGCCGACTTTGAGCAGGTGGTGCAGTTTGTGCAGGCGGCGCGGTTTGATTGGCTGGGCGTCTTTGAATACTCCGACGAAGAAGGCGCGGCGGCCTATGCGTTGGATGGCAAGGTGCCGAAGCGTTCCATCACGGCGCGACGCAACCGGCTGATGCGCGAGCAGAAGAAGATCAGCCACGCGGCGCGCGCGCAGTGGGTTGGGCAAACGCTCGATGTGCTGGTTGAGGGCGAGAGCGAAGAGACGCCGCTGCTATGGCAGGGGCGCAGCGAAAAGCATGCACCCCAGATTGACGGATTGGTGTACGTGAATGACTTTGGCCCGCACGCGCAACTGGAGGCTGGGCAATTCTATCGTTGCGAAATCACCGAAGCGCATGACTACGACGTGGTGGCGCGCGTAGTAGCCTAGGCAGAAAAGAATGACAAAGAAATCCTCGAATCCGACTGCATTGCGGTGCCCCACCTGCCAGACACTCGTGCTGCTCGACGATCCCAACCTTCCCTTTTGTAGCGAACGCTGCCGCGTGATTGACCTGGGCAAGTGGGCCAGCGGCGCCTACCGCATCTCCTCGCCCATTCTCGATCCTGATGTGCTCGAAGGTTTGGATTCGCTGCAATCCCAACGCGATAAAAATCACGATGACGAATTCTAAACATACCCCTCCCAAGAATACGCAGCGAACAGGTTGGGCCTGGTCACTAGCGACATTTTTTGGCGTGGGATATTTTCGTCCAGGGCCGGGCACGTGGGGTTCCGCAGCGGCCTTGCTGTTGTGGCTGGCGGCGGCGCACTGGCTGCCGCTTTCACAAATGGAGTTGAGCGCAGCCGCGCTGTTGGCGGCCACGTTGGCGACAGTGATTGGGATTCCCGCAGCGAGTATTGTCGCGCGCGAGGCTCAGACAGATGACCCTAGCTTCGTGGTGCTGGATGAAGTTGCGGGACAGTGGATTGCACTAGCCGCGGCGGCTCCGCGCTGGCCGTTGTGGCTGGCGGCCTTTGTGCTCTTTCGCGCCTTCGATATTGTGAAGCCGCCACCGGCGCGACAACTGGATCGCATCCCCGGCGGCTTTGGCATCATGATGGACGACGTGGCCGCTGGAGTTTACGCGATGCTGGCGGTTGCGCTGCTGCGCCATTGGATATAGGTCTGGCGAGCCTGGCCGTCTAGGCAACTCCCACGTCTCAAATGCGAGACGTGGGACGACGTGACAAGGTGCCGCAGCGTAGTACCACTGCTAAGCTGATACACAGAGGGATCTCCGATGGCTCTATTACAGCGCAAGGTCGCCAGCGCCCCACACATTACCTCCATCGCCCCGACGGCGGCATTGCCCGGCGGAGAGTTGGAGCTGCGCGGCACACATCTAACTCCCGAAGGAATGCAGCAGCCAGCGGTGAAGATTGGGGATGTGAACGCAGTGATTGCGATGAGCCAGCCAGAGCGTGTGGTGGTGCGCGTGCCGGATGGCGCGCTACCGGGCAGCGTCCAATTGCAGGTGCAGGACAAAGCCAGCAACAAGCTGCCCGTTGCGATTGGTGTTCTGGCTGCGGAGAATGTGCACGCAGTCAGCAATCCTGCGGCAGATGCGGACGGCAACATCTACGTAACGCTCTCCGGTTCGCGCGGACAGGAGACGCCCGTCTCCGTTTTTCAGATTGATGCACAAAATCAGATTCGCCCGTTTGTCACT
>JAJZCX010000298.1 GCA_021851625.1 Acidobacteriota bacterium
TCGCACACACGGCCATTTCCACCCTGCGCTCTGCGCTTTACTGCGGGCCGCAGGCGGTTTGCTGCGCGTTCTTGCCTCCATCGCGCGACAATAGCGACAGGCGTGCAAGGCCCATCGCCCCCAGAGTTGCAGATTCATGGCTGAGCTGAAGAATTCGTCGCAGACTTGGCGCTTGCGCAAACACGCGGACTATCAGCGCGTCTACCGCGAGGGCCGCAGGCAGTCGTTGCCGCTGCTGACCTACTTCTTTGCTGCGCGCACAGATGTATCGGAAGATGCAGCATCTCCGCGTGTGGGCCTGACCACGGGGCGCGTGCTGGGCAAGGCGGTCGAGCGCAATCGCATCAAGCGCAGAATGCGCGCCGTGGTGCGGGCGCAGTTGCAGCTTTTGTCCGGGCCAATCGATGTGGTGCTGCATCCGCGACGCCAAGTGCTGGAAGCGGAGTTTTCCGCGATTGAACGCGATGTAGCCCGCGCCTTTGCCGCCGTGATGCGCGGCGTCTCCGACGCGGAGACCAACCGCGAGACCCTCGCCGCCGCACGGCCCGCACCGCGCAGGCCAGAGCGAAGACTCCATGCAGGCAAACGCTAACAGCCCGCAGCCGACGGAGCGCCGCATTGCATCGCAAACGGCGCGCAGCCGGATTGTGGGCGCTTTGCTGGCAGGCTATAAACGTTGGCTCTCGCCACTCTTGCATGGCGCGCTGCACGCGGTGGCTCCTTTTGCCGGCGGCTGCCGCTTTCAACCCACTTGTTCGGAGTACGCCGCTGTGGCCATCGCACGCTACGGCTGGCTGCGCGGTGGTGGGCTGGCAATCTGGCGCGTGCTGCGCTGCAACCCGCTGACACCCGCGCGGCGTTGCGGCTGGGATCCCGTGCCGGAACGCGTCGCAGCCCAGCCCACACAAAACCATTTACGATAGAGACAGACTCCTGCGCGCGCGAAGGCATTTTTGTCCGTGGCGTTGCAGGCAAAACCCATCCCGGCTGGCCGCGACCGCCGGAGAAGAGCAGTAGGACGACCTTGGCCGAATACAAAAATCCCAATCAGCAAGGCGGGCAAGACAGCAGCTCGCTGCTGGTCTATACGTTGATCTTTGTCGTGGTGCTCATCGGCATGGAGTACTTCCGGCCCAAGCCTGCGCCCACGGCTCCTGCCGCGCAACCCCAGAGCCAAAACGTCGCACCGGCAGCATCCGCTACGGGAGCGCCCAGTGCTGCGCTGCCATCTTTGTCCGCCAAGGCTGCCGCCACCGCCGTTCCCACCCAGGCTGCGGCCAGCGAGAGCACGACCACGATTGAGAATTCTCTGTACAGTATCACCTTCAGCAATCGCGGCGCGCAGGTCACCTCGTGGATATTGAAGGGATACACCGATGATGCAGGCAAGCCGCTGGATCTAGTGAATGCGCAGGCTGCGCAGAGCTTCGGCTTCCCGCTTTCGATCTACACCTACGACGCCAATCTGCGCACGCAATTGACGCAGGCGCTCTATGTTCCCTCGGCCACAGGTACGCTGACGGCTCCGGCGCAGTTGAGCTTTGTCTACGCCGCAGGTGGGTTGGAGGTGAAGAAGACCTTCCACTTTGACAGCAGCTATGTGTTGCACGCCGATGTGAGCGTCACGCAGAACGGCGCGCCGGTGGAGGCGCTGCTGGCCTGGCCCTCCGGCTTTGGGGACCAGCACGCGGGTACGGGCAGTACGCGCGGCATGAGTAGCTATCAGGCGCAACTGGATACCTTCAGCAACGGCAAGGCGGACAGTGTGGCCGCGAAAAAAGTGAGCGGCGGTGGCACGCAGAATGAGCCGTTTGATTGGGCCGGCGTCAGCGACCTCTACTTTGCTGCGATCTTTTTGCCGGACGCTCCCAGCCAGAGCACATTGGTTTCGCTCAGCAACGTACTGCCCGCCACAACCGGCGATGCCGCGGCAAGACTGAAGAATGGCATTCCGATTCTGGGCGCGGCTGTGGGCGTTGCCAATGGCACAACCAGCCTGCGCATTTTTGTCGGCCCCAAGAAGCTGAGTTTGCTGCATAGCATCCGTGGCTCGGCGGCGGATGGAAAAACCACCGGCCCGGATTTGGTGCCGATTGTGCACTACGGCATCTGGTCGTTTTTGGCCAAGCCGCTCTTTTACGCTCTGCGCTGGATGCACAACCATGTTGTCTCCAACTGGGGCTGGGCGATTCTGCTCTTCACCATTGTCATCACGCTGGCCATGCTGCCGACGCGCATCACCATGATGAAGTCGTCCATCAAAATGCAGCGCGTGCAGCCGCAGATGAACGCGATCAAGGAAAAGTACAAGAAGTACAAGTTCGACGATCCGCGCAAGCGCGACATGAACCTTGAGATTCAGCAACTCTACCGCGATGAGGGCATCAACATGTTTGGCGGCTGCCTGCCCATGCTGATCCAGTTCCCGCTGATCTTCGCGTTTTACGCCATGCTGGAGAATGCCATTGAGCTGCGCCATGCGCACTGGTTCTGGCTGCATGATCTCTCCGCGCCGGATCCGTACCACATTCTGCCGATTCTGATGGTGGTCTCGCAGTTCGCGTTTCAGTTGTTCACGCCTACGCCGGGCGTCGATGCGGCCCAGCAGAAGATGATGGCCTTCACCATGCCGCTCTTCAGTGGATTCATCACCTGGCATTACGCATCTGGCTTGGCGTTGTACTGGGCCTGTAGCAATCTGATTGGCATCTTCATGCAATTGGGCATCAATCGCACCAGCCTGGGCAAGGAACTGCGCGCGATTCAAGCCAAACGCGCGGCCAAAAAACAAGGCAAGCCCGCGCTGGCCCGCAGATGATATATTTCCCACGCGCATTGCGTGGGTGCAAAATACGACCGCAGATTTTTCAGGGAGAGCCATGCCAATCGAGGACTATCGCGCCGCTGCACAAAAGATCGACACGCTGATGAAGACACTGATCG
>JAJZCX010000299.1 GCA_021851625.1 Acidobacteriota bacterium
CGCAAGGCCCCACACGCACAGGCTGCGCAGGCTTGGATTGCCTACTTGCAATCCCCGCAAGCGCAGGCCATCTATCGGAGCTACGGCTTCCGGCCCTATACACCCACTGCACCCGAGGAACACTGATGCACAAGCGCACTTGGATTGCCATTGCCGTTGCGGTTGCTGTGGTGTATGTGCTCACGCTGGCGATGGGCTTGGGAGGTTGGCAGTGGCTACGCAGTTTACATCGCTCGCAGCCCGCCGTCTGGCAGGCGTGGCAGTTGCCCGATGCAGGCAACATTCCCACCGGCGAACGAGGGGCCAGCATCCGCTACGGCAGAGAACTCTTCCACGACACGCCGGCTCTGGCTTCGGCATATGTTGGGGATAAGCTCTCGTGCAGCAACTGCCACATCGCAGATGGGGTTGCCCCGTATGCTGCGCCGCTGGTGGGCACATCGCAGACCTTCCCAAAATTCAGCAAACGTGCCGGACGCTCCATTACATTGGAGGACAGAATCGAAGAGTGCTTTGCGCGCAGTGAAAATGGACGTCCGCTTCCCTACGACAGCCGCGAGATGCACGCACTGGTGGACTACATCGGCTGGCTCTCCGAACCCAGACCGCAATATCTTCCCTTCGTCGGGCGCGGCTTGATCGCTCTGCCCACGCTCACACCGGACCCGGCACGCGGCGCGCAAATCTACGCCACGCAATGTGCAGGTTGCCATGGCACGAATGGCGCGGGCGGTCGTCCGCTCTTTCCGCCGCTCTGGGGGCCGGACGCATTCAACGATGGCGCGGGCATGCACCACATCACCAAGATGGCCGCCTTTGTGCAGGCCAACATGCCGCAAAACCGCAAGGGCATGCTCTCTGCGCAAGATGCCCTCGACGTCTCCGCGTACATCCACGCGCAGCCGCGCCCGGCCCTCAACCCCGCCTACGCCCAGTACTGATTAAAACGAAAGCGACAATTGCGCCGTGTACATGCGCGGTGGAATGTAGTGCGTTCCGCTGAAGGTGGATAGAAAGTTGTACATGGCCACCTTGTTGGTGAAGTTGGTGGCCGTCAGGCGCGCGTTCACCTGAAAGCGGTGCGCATGCAAGAGATTGTCCCAGCCCAGCGTGACGTCAAAGATATTTCTGGGCAAAACGCGCGGCGGGTTCTTGTCGTTGTTCTCCGTGCCCGCCCTGGGAATATAAAGCAGCTTGGACTGCAACTGCCCTGGCAGGCAGCTTGTTAGCGGAGCACTCAACGTGGCACGCACACCGTTACAGCTTAACTCCGCCTGCTGTTGCTGGTCGGGCGTTAAGTAGGTCAAATCCACCGGCACCGTGGGGCTAATGCCGAAGGGTGCATTGCCTGCGACCAAGCCACTCTCATACGTCCAGTCAAAGCCCGCCCAGGGACTGCGCGCATTGGGCTGATACTGCAAATGTGTCGTCTGTTGAAAGGCTTGATCGTGATCGATGCGGAAGGGCAGCGTGGAGGTTTCCAAGCTCGGATCGTTGAAAATGATGCCACCGACCTCTGGGCCAAAGAAGCGCGAACGCGCATGGCCCAGCACGGAATAGGCGCTCAGCCCATGGTTCTTCGGCATGGTAACCGTCACCGCTGCGCCGTCGATCTTCGACTTGCGCCACTGAATTGGAAAGGTCAGCGGCGTGTTCAGAATGACGTCAAAGTCGTAGTCGCGCTTGGTGTACTTCCAAAAGTATTGCGCGTCGATCACCAGATAACGACCAAAACCCTGCTCAATTCCAGTATTGAATTGGTTGCGCGATGCGGGCACCAGTGGGCTTTGTCCGTAAGCTCCCAGGTTGTTGGCCAGCCCGCCATTACCGGTGTAGCTGGAGAGAATCAAATTTTCGTTGTATGGCGTCGGCATCAGGCGCGCATAACCCAAGCGCAGTTTGGTTCCCGTCTTGGCCACGCTGTAGGTGCCGCCGACGCGCGGCTCTAACATATAGCGGCTGGTCAGTCCGTTGTAGTTATCCCCACGCGCGCCGATGAGAAACGACCAATTTTTCCAATTGATGTTGTCCTCAGCGTAAAGCGCTTCCTCTTTGATAACGGTGTTCCCTTGAAAGTGAAAGGGTACGCCGTTGCGCGTCAAGTCATATTGCAACAGTCCCGGCTGAAAGTTGGGATTGGCCGTGTAGCCCGCGGCTGCGCACTGATTGGGATTCGTGTACGCGGAACCAACCACAGCGCTGCCATTTGCGTTCAAGCAAACGGGATTGAAGGCGGCGCTGGTAATGCCAAACTGAAACTCTTCATTCAAGAACGTTTGGTAAATATCCGCGCCGATCTTCACGTTGTGGATGCCCTTGGTGTAGGCGTAGTCCACCTTGAAGCCAAGATTGCGCAGCATTCGGTCCTGCTGCATCGTGGCCGGCTGGTCGGCAAACTTATTGCCGCTGGGATAGTAGTGCACATTGTCTTGCCGCAGGTAGGGGTTTACCGTCAGCAGCGAGTTCGAGCCGAACAAGTGCGCCCAAAAAGGCGAAACGTCATAGCTGAAAATCTCAGAGCGCTGATCCTGCCCAACGGCCTGCTGATCATATTGGTTGGGATTCTGAAACCACGAGCGCGCCAAAATCAAATTCAGATGCAGCGTGTCCTGTTGGCGCGGGTTGTAATCCGCGCGATCAAAAAAGTTTTCGTTGTTGCCGTGCGCGTGCATCACGGAGTACTCCGGTGCATCGAGAAATCTGCCGGAGTTCACTCCATCGAGGGAGGTAAAGTTGCCTGAACGTTGCGAGCCGCGCGCGTAATCACTATTGAAGGTCGTGGTGCCAAACGAGCCATAGGCTAGCGAAGCATTGCCCGTGCCGTGTGGATTTCCCAAGCCAGAGCGCGTCGTTGTGACTGCGACGATGCTGGCCTTGTCGCCATACTCCGGCGGAATGACGCCATCGATCACCTGTAGAGACTGCACATCATTAGCGG
>JAJZCX010000300.1 GCA_021851625.1 Acidobacteriota bacterium
GGCTGTTGCTGCTCCCTGACGATTGACTGTTGGCCGCGGCACCGTGCTGCTGGCTGCGGTAGATGCTGACGTTTTTCTCATGCTCGGCCAGTGTGGTGGCAAAACGCGAGTGGCCTGGATGCGCCGGGTCACTTACAAAATATAAATAATCCGTGGCTGCCGGATGTAGCGCCGCACGCAGCGATGGGTCGCCGGGATTGCAGATTGGTCCCGGCGGCAGCCCTGAGCGCACGTATGTGTTGTAAGACGAGTCCGCCTTCAAATCGGATGCATAAATTGTGCCGCGATAGCGATTTTCCAGCAACGCCGCGTAAATGACCGATGGGTCGGTGTCGAGCGGCATCTTGTGCGCCAGTCGGTTGACAAAGACGCCAGCCACCAGCGGGCGATCTTCGGCCACGGGGGTCTCGCGTTCCACCAGAGAGGCCAGCGTGACCGTGGCGTGCAGATTCTGCGTCAAGCCCAGCAATTTAGCCTCGGCGCGAAAGCGATGCACCATGGTCGCCAGTACTTGGCGCGGCGTGGCCAATGGATTCAATTGATAGGTGTCGGGATACAGATAGCCTTCCAAGCTCTGCGCTTGTGGGTCGAGATCGTGGATCAGGTCGGTGTCCTTTTGTTCTTCGGTCAAAAATGCGGAGCGGCTGGCTATACCCGCCGCGGCTGCGGCTTGGGCAATGTCAAAAATGTTGTAGCCTTCCGGCACGGTCAACGTCACGGTGTACACATCGCCCGCGCGCAGTCGATCGTACACAGCAATCAGCGAGGCAGGATGATCAAAGCTGTACGCACCGGCCTTCAGCGTGCCGCGCCTGTGCCGCGCCCACAACACAAAGGCGAAACGGCTGCGGAGAATTCCCTCCTGCTGCAACTGGCGGCCAATCTTCCACGCCGACGAGCCGGGAGCAATGACAACAATGCGCTGCGTCCTTGGCCCAGCCGGATACAGCAGCAGATACCAAGCCTCCGCCGCGCCCAGAACCAGAAGTAGGATGACACCCAACATGGTACGCACGTTCGCCGCCCTGATCCGCATCTGCGGAGAAATTCCGGTCTGCTTCGTTTCTGCGGAAGACGCGCAGGAACGAGGACTGCCGTACGAAGATTTACGCACGACGACTCCGGTTCGTTCTCTTATTGTAGGCGTTCGCTGGTTCTGGCCGTCGCCCAATCCACCACCCGCGCTGCACAGTCGTCGCCGCTTCCAGTTAAGATCAGCCATATGCAGCCAGCGCGCAGTCCCGAGCGTTTTCTTGGTCTCGACCATGGCGACCGCCGCATTGGCGTGGCGCTCTCCGACGAGCTGGGCCTGACCGCGCAGCCGCTCTTGACGCTGCACCGCACACAAATCCGCGCCGATCTGCGCTCGCTGGCCCGGCTGGCCCGGCGTTATGCGGTGGATGCAATCGTCGTCGGACTACCGCTCCATCTCTCTGGCGACGAAGGTCCGCGCTCCGTGGCTGCGCGCGAATTTGCCGCGCAATTGCACGATCTCACCCAACTTCCCGTGCGCCTGTGGGATGAGCGCATGAGCACCGCCGAGGCCCACCGACATTTGGATGCCGCTGGCCACGCGGCGGGTGCCAGTCGTCGCGGGGTCATCGATCAAGTGGCCGCCGTGCTGATCCTGCAAAGTTTTTTGGACGCCCGCCAAAACGCTTCACCGCCCCAAACTGCGCCCGGCGGCGTAGAATCCGTATAATCATTGTTCTGGAAGCTGTTTCACAGACGGCTGGGAGTGCCAGATCACCCCAGACCTAGCTGGAGCGTTGCCAGCAAAATGAATTTCGCAGTTCGGGGATTGCATCCATGCCAGAACACATGTCGGTGATGAAGAAGCTGGAAGACGAGATTCGCCAGTTGGAACACGAACTGACGCACGAGTTGCCAGCCGAGATCAAAAAGGCTGTCGCCTTGGGCGACCTGAGCGAGAACGCTGAATATCACATGGCCAAGCAGCGTCAGGAGTTCGTCAACGCGCGCCTGGGCCAACTGAAGAAGCGCATGGCGGAGTTTGCCCTAGTCAACCTGGCCAACATTCCCCGCGACCGCGTGGCCTTTGGCTCCAAAGTTCTCGTCTACGACAACGCCAAAGATGAAAAGATCGAATATCAACTGGTCACCAGCGAAGAGTCCGATGTGACCAAGGGTTTAATCTCCACCACGTCGCCCATCGGTCGTAGCTTGGTGGGCAAGCAGGTCGGCGACATGGCCGTGGTGGTGACGCCCAACGGCAAACGCGAGCTGGAAGTTCTTAAGCTCTCCACCATTCACGACGAAGCCAAATAAATGACTTGGACCAGCACCTTCGGACGCGCCTGCGGCGTATTGCTGCAAAAGATTGTTGACGGACTTGCGCTCACACGCATCTCGCCGAATGTGCTCACCTTTATCGGCTTGGTGATTAACATCGGCGCGGCCATCTTTTTCGGCTACGCCAACTCGCAAAATCACGTGCGCATGTTCTTCTTCGCCGGGCTGGTCATCCTTGGCGCGGGCATCTTCGACATGGTGGATGGCCGCGTGGCCCGCCAGACCGATCAGGTCACCGTCTTCGGCGCATTCTTTGATTCCGTCATCGACCGCTACTCCGACGTGGCCATCTTCTTCGGCCTGCTGGTCTACTATGCGCGCGGCAACCGCTTCTTTTACGTCGTGCTGGTGGCCTTTGTCATGGTTACCTCGCTGATGGTCAGCTACACGCGCGCACGCGCTGAGGCACTCATTGGCACTTGCAAGGTCGGCTTCATGGAACGGCCCGAACGTATCGTGTTGGTCATCCTCGGCGCACTTTTTGCACGTTGGGGCGCAATGGCTCCCGTGCTCTGGGTGCTGGCCGTGCTCTCCACCATCACCGTGATTCACCGCATCACCTACACCTACCAAAAAACCCTCTAAACCCTTCTCGACCGCGCCGCGTGAGCCGCAT
>JAJZCX010000301.1 GCA_021851625.1 Acidobacteriota bacterium
AATTCCTGATAGTGCGTAGCCAGTCCCGTGACCTCGCGGCCTTCCTTATATAGGTTGTCGATGGAGCCGAAGGAGTTGCGAACGATCTCTGGAATGCTGGAGAATCCCTGCGTGATGCCGCGCTCGGAAACCTCCAACAGCGCAGACTCCGTTGCATTCAGCACCTCTAGCGCATCTTCGCCCTGATCGCTGGCGCGCGCCAGCGCCGTCGAGCAGATGCCCATCAACTGTCGCAGCATCGACTTGTCTTTGACGATGCGAACGTAGTCTTCAATGCTCAATCGGCGCGGCAGATTTTCCGTCAGGCTGAATAAATACGCGCGATGGCCGATGGACTCCAGCTCGCGCCGCCGATCCAGTTCCTCGCTCAGCGTGATGATGTCCACGGCGCGTCCCGCATCGACCAGTTCGCCCATGCGGGCAAAGATTCTGCGATGCGAGTCGAGGGAAAAATCGTCTGCGTTCAGCCGCTCGGCGGCCTCGCTGTACGCGGCGTTGTCGAGCAGAATCGCGCCAAGAATGGTGCGCTCGGCGTCAATGCTCGCGGGCAGGCCGCGATCCAGGGCGAGTTCGGGCGCGGTGGCCATGCTAGCAGTCTAGTGGTTGGCGAGTCTCCGCGCACCCTGTGCACGCTGTGTAGAAGTACGGTTCCACTGTGCGTATATCGCTGGAAAACATAGACGCATCGTGGAAAATTGGACACGAACAACTCATAGACCTTAGCGCCGCTCACCGATTTGCCGCTCGTGCGTCTACTAAAGAGTAGGATGAACGTGTAGCTGTAGCACTGTTGTGAGGTTTCCCTTTCCCATGAAACACCGTTATATTGCCTTCCTTCTTCCTGGCACGCTGTTGGCTCTGATGTTGTCCACCTCCATGTTGTGCGCGCAAAATACCGCGGCAGGCAGTGTAACGTCGGACTCGGCACAGGCGCAAGACCCCTCCCCAGAGGTACTAGATTTGCAGCGCGTCACCGACCAATGGGATGACGCGGTGTTGCAACACGACGCCTACGCGCTCGACTTGGTACTCAGCCCAAAGATGACGGACATCTCCTCTGAAGGCCAGCTACGCAGCCGCGACCAATTGGTCGCTAGCCTGACGCAAAAAAGCACACCTGTGCACACCTTGACACAGAAGGTAACGCAAGCGCGCATCTTGGGCGATACAGCCATCGTCAACGGCATCTATGGAATGCAATTCCGCCCGGATGACGAGGGCCGCAACCGTCCAGACGAGCATGGCGTCTACACGCAGGTTTTTCAGCGCCTACAGAATCAATGGGTCTGCATCAACTCCCAGCGCACCATCGTGCCCACACCGCGCACCGACAAGAAAAAGAAGGAAGCCCGCAACGATCCCCATTTCCTGCACCTACCCGGCCTGTAGACCGCCGCGATCGCACCACACGGAGTCCAGTGCACAGGCATGAGCAGAGATTTGACAACGGTTGATAGTGTCCGTTGGAAGAATGTTGGATAGATCTCTACATCCTTACCTGAAAACAAAGTGTCCTTCTGCGCGCAGCCAAGAATCCAGTCGGTTCGCGCTGCGTAGACCCAGCCGTCACCCTCTGGATTCTTCACTGCGTCCGCTTTCGCGGACTCCGCTCAGAATGACTCTTTCTTGTTTTTCAAGTTGCCCGCGACCGAACGGTTGCATCCACAGTCTCATTTCCCCCGTGCGCTATACTGAAATACTGTGACAATCCCTGATTTTTCGCGCAAATCTCCAACATCCACCAGCGGAAATGGCTCCTCGTCTGTCGTCGATGCGCACGCATCTGGGCGTCCGCGCATCCGCTCGACCACGGTGCTTTGCGTGCGACGCAACGGGCGTGTGGTCATGGCCGCCGATGGACAGGTCACGCTGGGCGAAAGCGTCATCAAACACTCGGCCCGCAAGATTCGCCGCCTGTATCAGGAAAAAGTTCTCGCCGGTTTTGCCGGTTCTACTGCCGATGCCTTCTCACTCTTCAGCCGCTTCGAGTCCAAGCTGGAGCAGTACGCGGGCAACCTGGGCCGCGCCGCTGTGGAGTTGGCCCGCGATTGGCGCACCGACAAAATGCTGCGCAATTTGGAGGCGCTACTCGTCGTTGCCGATGCCTCGCAAACCTATCTGCTCAGCGGCTCCGGCGACGTAATCGAGCCGGACGAAGGCATCGCAGCCATTGGCAGCGGTGGCTCCTATGCACTGGCCGCTGCACGCGCGCTGATGGAAAACACGGAGCTGGACGCGCGCGCCGTTGCAGAAAAGTCCCTGCGCATCGCCGGACAAATCTGCATCTTTACCAACGATCAACTCACAATTGAAGAGCTATAGGCCGGCGTGACCGGCCCATGCGGCGCACAGCGGATCCAATCCGCACACGCGCCAGGGAGCAGCGAATGGCAATTTTTCTTCCCGCTACCGATGAAGAGACGGAACTGACGCTCGACGAAATGACGCCGCGCGAGATCGTCGCCGAACTGGACAAACATGTCGTGGGCCAGCAGGCGGCCAAGCGCGCCGTGGCCATCGCGCTGCGCAACCGCATGCGTCGCCAAAAACTGCCGCCCGACATGGCCGACGACATCATGCCGAAGAACATCATCATGATCGGCCCAACCGGCGTGGGCAAAACAGAAATTGCGCGCAGGCTGGCAAAACTGACCAACTCGCCATTTTTGAAAGTCGAAGCCTCCAAGTTTACTGAAGTCGGCTATGTGGGCCGCGATGTGGAGTCGATGATCCGCGACTTGGTGGAGATTGCCATCGACATGTTGCGCGAGGAAAAACTGGCCGAGGTCGAAGACCGCGCCGAGCTGAACGCAGAGGAACGCCTGCTCGATCTGTTATTGCCGCCAGTGGGCACGCCTGCGGCTTCGGGAACGCCCACGCCCGCTCCCAGCGCGCCTGCGGACAATACATTGCTCTTTCCCGCG
>JAJZCX010000302.1 GCA_021851625.1 Acidobacteriota bacterium
TTTTTCAATGCTGGCGATGTTCGAAGGCTCCTCCACCACGCAGACGATGCGCGCATTGCGCACTGGACTGACGCAGTACTCGCACGGATCCTCTTCCGTAATGTTGTTGCAGACAGAGCAAAGCCGCAGATGCGCTTTCAAATCGCGGATAGCTTCAGCTAATGCCGCAGCTTGCTCCGCGTCGGTGCGCAGCAGATGGAAGGCCAGTCGCTGTGCAGATTTTTTCCCCACGCCGGGTAGTTTGTTCAGTTCATCAATCAGCCGCGAGAGCGGCTCTGCAAAGCGCGCCATTTATTTTCCCAGCATTCCTGGCAGATTGAGACCGCCCAGTGCTCCGGTCAGTTTGCCTTGCAGCACCTCATCCACCTTGCGCGCCGCGTCATTACAAGCAGAGGCGATCAGGTCTTGCAGCATCTCCAAATCCGCAGGTGAGCCGCCACTGCCGGCCACGGCTGGGTCCAATTGCACGCGCAACACTTGCTTGTGTCCATTCATCTGCACAATGACTGCGCCCGCTCCCGCGGAGCCTTGCACCTGCACTTGTGCCATGGCCTGCTCCATCTGCTGTTGCATCTGTTGCGCCCGGCCCATCATCTCTTTCAAATTGTTGAGGTCCATGACTGCCTTTCACCTAGCATCACGAATTGCGCTCGCGCAGGTTTACCACGCTGCGAATCTCCGCTTGAAAAAGTTTCTGCGCACTCTGCACCAGTGGATGATCCACGGTGGGCGCGACGGCTGCGGCTCGTTGCGGAGCGGCCTTCGGTTGCGTCGCCCCGGTGCTGGCGGCGATGCGCGCTTCATGTGTCACTTGCAAATTGCATCCGGCAGGAACGAGACTGCGAAAACGCTCGCGTGCGATGCGCTGCGCCTCAGCGTTGTATGCCATCTCCAGCATCACTTTGCTAGCGGCTGCCTGCACGCACAGATTGTTTCCATCCCAATTCCACACTCCCTCTTCGAGTAGTGTGGCAACCGTAGCGTGGCCCCCCTGGGCCAGCGCCGTACAGACGAGTCCGCGCACCTGTTCCGCGCGTGGAATTTCAGCTACGGGTGCTTCGCTCGCGGTCTGCGACATGGGCGCGGATACGACAGTTTGCACTACGACGGGCTGCGAAAGCGCAGGAACATTCGTCTGTAGAGCAACGGGAGGTGCCGCAGAAAATTGTCGATTTGCAGATGCTGTTGGCAAGGAGGAAGCGCTCTGTGTCCGCACAGTTGGCAAGCTGGCTGCTCCGCTGCCTAAGCGGCGCAAAATTTCATCCAGCGGCAGCAGGCGCTGCGTATACACCAGTTTCAACAGGCCCAACTCTAAGTGGAATCTCTGCTCCTGCCGATAGCCAAGATCGTCAAAGGTACGCAGCATGGAGTTCAGGAAGCGCGTTAGATCTTCTTCAGAAAACATAGCTGCCGTACGTTGCGCGCGCGCTTTTTCTTCATCGGAGATTTGCAACAAATCCGAAGCCTCACCGGCAATGCGCGCCATCAAACAATTCCGCAGAAAGCGCACCATCTGTCGCGCGATCTGTTGCGGCGCATTACCCGCATCCAGCAGCACGGCGGCTTGTTCCAGCAAGGCAGCCGAGTTTTGCTCTTGCACCGCAGTCAGCATCTGCTCAAATATGGCGTTGGAGACGCTGCCCATCAACGCGCGTACTTGTTCAGCATCCAGCGATGCTCTTCCATCGATCAACGCTGCGCTGGCAATCGCCTGATCCATGATGGAGAGCGCATCGCGCATGGAGCCGTCGCCTGCTTCAGCCAGCAGGGAAAGCGATGCAGCGTCTGCGGCGATCCCTTCCTTGTGCGCGATCTGCTCCAATTGTTGTCGAATGACATCAAAGTGCACGGCGTGGAAGCTGAAGTGTTGGCAGCGGGAGCGAATCGTCTGCGGAATATCCTCGGGCTGCGTAGTCGCCATCATGAACACAACATGTGCAGGCGGCTCTTCCAGCGTCTTCAGCAGCGCGTTGAAGGCGGCATCGGTGATCTGATGCGCTTCGTCGAGAATGTAAATTTTGTAGCGATCCCGTGCGGGACTATAGCGCGCCGCCTCGCGCAATTCGCGGATTTCATCAATGCCGCGATTGGTGGCTGCGTCAATTTCGATCACGTCCACGGCATTGCCTGCGCGAATCTCGGTGCAGGCGATGCAGGTCGAGCATGGCTCTGGTGAGGGACGCTCAGCAGAACCAATCGCACTGCGGCAGTTCAGCGCCATGGCCAGAATGCGCGCGACCGTCGTTTTGCCAATGCCACGATGACCGCTGAAGATGTAACCATGCGCGATTCTGCTCTGCGCCAGTGCGTTGAGCAACGTGCGCGTGACGTGATCCTGCCCGGCCACGTCGGCAAAAAGTTGAGGACGGTATTTGCGCGCAAGAACCTGATAGGCCATCGGTGTAGCCCTATTGTATCGCTGGGAGCTTATCGTGCGGGCGGAGCTTACCGGGGGCGATTCCCAGCGAGTTCTTTTCTGCCTGGCCGCTTCTTGCTGGCCGCTGCTTTGCGTGCGGCGGCGCGTTGTCTGCGGCGAATCTCATCCGGCGCATACATCGATTTTCTACAACTCGTAGCTCCGCAGTTGCAGTGGGCCTCGTCATCGCCGCCATCGTACAGGTGGTAATCGTAGGTCAGCTCTTCTCCCGCACGAATGTCGCGAATGGCCTGAATCCAAACGCGGCCATCGATCTCTTCCGTCTCGCAGTTGGGGTCGCAGGAGTGGTTGATGAACATGGCCGTGCCGTGTCCGTCAATGACCATCGTGCCATCGCCCACGCCAAATAGATACGTCGTTGGGCTGTCCTCATACTTCAAATCGGCCAGATCTTTGTGGATGCGCGGCCCGGTGTACTCCACCACAAGCTTTCCACTTTTGATGGGGTGTAGCGTATAGCAGCCAGCGGCGTGAATGGCGTGGGAG
>JAJZCX010000303.1 GCA_021851625.1 Acidobacteriota bacterium
ATGGCTCCTGTCGAGTTCTACGACACGGCAGGCAGCGTGAAGATGATTCTGGCTCAGGACAATCCGCGCATGGCGGCCATTGCCAGCAAAAAGGCGGCTGAGATGTATGGTGGCCAGATATTGCGAGAGGGAATCGAAGACAATCCTGAAAATTTCACGCGCTTCCTGCTCTTGGAGTTCAAGAACGCATCCAACGAAAATGAGCGGCTGGCCGAGCGCGTGCTCGAAGGACTGGCTCCGCCGGACAAGATGTCGCTGATTTTTGCGCTGAAAAACCAGCCCGGAGCGCTGGTGGATGCGCTTGGCATCTTCGCCGATTTGGGCATGAACCTGACCAAGATTGAATCCCGCCCCGTGCAGGGCCGTCCGTGGGAGTATCTCTTCTACGTGGACGTGCTTTTCCCCCACGCCGACGCTGCCGATGCGGCTTTGGCGCGCCTGCGTCCAAAGTGTGAGACAATCCTCGATCTAGGCCGATACAAGGCGGCCGAACGACCCATGGCCTAGCAACTATTGGAGTGAAACGCATCGGGCCACTCGGTATTTTCGATGCGGCTGTGTGCGTTCCATTTTTGGATGGGTTTTCTCTGCGGTGCGGCGTGGAACCGGCTGGGTTGACAATCCTGCCAACCCCACTCGTCTCCCACGCCAAGCTGCCGATGAGCGCAATGTAGAGCAAATGCCGCACCCGGCTCCTAGGAAGAGAGCAGAAATGCAAGAGATTGATTCCAAGGAATTTATATTCCAACGCTTCCGCAGGTTGGCACGCAAACTGCATGGATTGCATCCTCTGCGCATCTTCAGCGTCTAATGTGCAGAATGGTTGATAGGGGAAGACTCAATGCCAAGTGACTTTTTGAGCATCATCCGGCCCGGTGAACGCAAGGCGCGTGAGCAGCAACAGGAGCCAATGGAGCGCAGCTATCCTGTTTTGCCTGTTCGAGATACGGTTCTATTTCCGCACGCGGTGCTGCCGTTGACCGTGGGCAGGGAAAGCTCCATCCAACTGATCCAATCCCTGGGCGAAGACAAGATGATCGTGGTCGTCGCGCAGAGGGATGCACATCAAGACGCCCCGCAGCCGACGGATTTGCACTCGGTGGGCACACTGGCCACCATCCACAAGGTCGTCAAAATGCCGAACCAGAGCCTCTTCGTTTTCACGGAGGGCAACGAGCGCGTGCATTTGGATGTTTATGGCCAGATCACGCCGTTCATGACGGCAACGGTGAGTACGATTGCGGATCAGGAGTCTGCAAAATCGCCGGAGTTGGAGGCGCTCCAGCGCAATGTGCTCTCGCAGTTTCATTCGATTGTGGCTGCATCGCCGACGCTCTCGGACGAGTTGCAGACGATTGCGCTCAACATTGACGAGTCGGGGCGCTTGGTGGACTTTATTTCCTCCTCACTGCCGATTTTGAGCATGGCCGACAAGCAGGAATTGCTGGAAACGCCGAGTGTGATCGCGCGCATGCAGCGCTTGAACAAACATCTGGCCAAGGAACTGGAGGTGCAGCAGCTTCGCAACAAGATTCAGTCGGAAGTGCAGGACCAAGTGCAGCAGTCGCAGCGCGACTACTACCTGCGTGAGCAGATGAAGGCAATTCAAAAGGAGCTGGGCGAACTCGACGAAGGCCAGCGGGATATTGAGGAGTTGCGTGAGCGCATCGAAAGCTGCGGCATGCCGGAGGACGTGAAGAAGGACGCAATGCGGGAGCTGAACCGGCTGTCGCGCATGTCGCCCATGGCTGCGGACTACGGTCTGACGCGCAACTATATTGAGTGGCTGGTGGCCTTGCCGTGGGTTAAATCCTCTGGCACCGAGGTGGACATTGCCAAGGCCAGAGATGTGTTGGATGAAGACCACTACGATCTGAAAAAAGTGAAGGATCGCATTCTGGATTATTTGGCCGTGCGGCGATTGAAGCCAGATATGAAGGGGCCGATTCTGTGTTTCGTTGGCCCTCCCGGCGTGGGCAAGACCTCCCTGGGCCGCAGCATTGCGCGCGCGCTAGGGCGCAAGTTTCAGCGTGCCTCGCTGGGCGGTATGCATGATGAGGCGGAGATTCGCGGCCATCGGCGCACCTATATTGGCGCGATGCCGGGCCAGATCATGCAGGGGCTGCGTCGCGCGGAGACGAACGATCCGGTCTTCATGTTGGACGAAGTGGACAAGTTGGGCCGCGATTTTCGCGGCGATCCAGCTTCGGCGTTGCTGGAGACGCTGGACCCGGAGCAAAACTCTACCTTCCGCGACAACTATCTTGACGTGCCGTTTGATCTGTCGAAGGTGCTTTTCATTTGCACGGCCAACATGCTCGATACGATTCCAGCGCCGCTGCTCGATCGCATGGAGATCATCGAGTTGCAGGGTTACACCGAAGACGAAAAGGTACACATCGCCTATCGCTATCTGGTGCCACGGCAGATCAAAGAGAATGGCTTGGCAGAGGAGCAGATCGAATTTCCAGAGGCCAGCGTGCGTTATGTGGTGCGCCACTACACGCGCGAGGCCGGCGTGCGCAAGCTAGAGCAGCAGATTGGAACCATCTGCCGCAAACAGGCGCGACGCATCGCCGAAGGCAAAACTGAGAAGCTGACCGTGACGCCGGAGATTGTGCAGGAGTTTTTGGGCGGCATCAAAGTGCGCGTGGAAACCGAACTGGCCGAGCGCACACAGCAGCCGGGCGTGGCCGTGGGCTTGGCTTGGACGCCGACCGGCGGTGACGTGCTCTTTGTGGAAGCCAATCGCATGAAGGGCAAAGGCAGCTTCACCATGACCGGACAGATCGGCCAGGTGATGCAGGAGTCGATGCAGGCCGCGCTGACCTGGGTGCGCTCGAATGCGCGCTCGCTGCATTTGAAGGAGGAGTTTTCCAGCGAACTCGACCTGCACATGCACGTGCCCGCCGGAGGCATTCCC
>JAJZCX010000304.1 GCA_021851625.1 Acidobacteriota bacterium
ATTTCCCCACGGAACCAACGCGGAGTTTGTGCGCATCCGCGATTCCCACACGATTGAATTTCGCATTTACGAGCGCGGCGTTGGCCCTACGCTCTCCTCTGGCACAGGCACTTGCGCTTCAGCCTCGGCCAGTATTGCGCTGCGTGGCGTGGAGCGAAAACTCACCGTGCTTGCCGAAGGCGGGCCGCAAACAATTCATTGGCCTGATGCGAAGCAGCCAATTCTGCTCACCGGTCCGGCGGAGATCATTGCAACCGGCGAGGCATTCTAACGTGCGCGCAAATGCACAATCCAAACCAACGCAGCCTCCCAAAGCGCTGCACACGGGCAGCACGCTGCGACTGGTCTCGCCCGCAAGCTGGTTCGATCCTGCCAAGGTTCAGGCGGGCATGGAAACGCTGCGCGCAATGAGCTATCAGCCGCAGTTGGCAGCGCACGCACTGGCGCGTCATGGGCAATACTCTGCTGGTACGCCGCAACAGCGCTTGGAAGATTTGCACGCAGCCTTTGCGGATCCATCTGTGGATGCGGTTGTCTGCACACGCGGCGGCTGTGGTGCGGCGGAGTTGCTCGCGGGGTTGGACGTTGCGCTGATCGAAAAAAATCCCAAGGTCATCCTTGGATGTAGCGACGTCACTACGTTACTCACCTGGCTGCATGACGCAACGGGACTTGTCACCTTTCACGGCCCCATGGCTGCTGGAGATTTTGCGCGCACCCATGGCGTCGATCTTCCCAGTTGGCAATCTGCATTGCAGCAAGCCGCTCCATGGAGCCTGGGGGCAAAGGATGGTCTGCGCATTTTGAAGCCGGGACGCGCACGGGGAAAATTTTATGGTGGATGCTTGTCCATGCTGGTTGCTTCGCTGGGTACGCCCTATGAAATTCACACCGAAGACACAATTTTGTTTTTGGAGGATGTCTCCACTAAGCCGTATCAAATCGATCGAATGCTGCTGCAATTGCGCTTGGCGGAAAAATTGCGCGACGTGCGCGGCATCGTCTTTGGCCCCATGCGCGATTGCGTGCAGCCCGGCCAGTCGGAGGATTTGCTGGATCAAGTTTTGTTGCGCGTGTTGGAGGATTTTTCCGGCCCGGTTGCCATCGGACTGCGCTCCGGCCATGTACAGGAACGCAACATCACGCTGCCCATCGGCATCGCCAGCGAATTGGACACAACCAATCTGAGCGCTCCGACGCTTCATTTTTTGGAAGCGGCTGTGCGAATGGAACCGCGCGCATGAATGCACACAAGCACGTACATCTCATCGGCATCTGCGGCACTGCGATGGCCTCGCTGGCCGGCCTGCTGCAACGCTCCGGCTGGCGCGTCACAGGTTCCGATGCAGCGGTATATCCGCCCATGTCGGACCTATTGAACTCGTTGCAGATTCCGGTGCAGCAGCCCTTCGCGGAGGCGAACCTTGCGGAACGGCCCGATTGCATCATCGTCGGCAACGCCATCTCACGCGGCAATGTGGAGTTGGAGTTTGCGCTCGACCAAAAAATTCCGCTTGCATCCATGGCGCACATGTTGCACCAAGAGTTTTTGCGCGGGCGCGAGTCACTCGTCGTTGCGGGCACGCATGGCAAAACAACCACGACTAGCATGTTGGCTTGGATCTATCAGGTCGCTGCAGAGCACGATGCAAAGTTTACCCCGTCGTTTTTAATTGGCGGTGTCGCAGAGAACTTTGGTGCCAGCTTTGCACTGCAACCCACACGCCCATTTATTTTGGAGGGTGATGAGTACGACACGGCCTTTTTCGACAAAGGGCCAAAATTTCTGCACTATTTTCCTGATGCGCTGATCTTGACACACGTCGAGTTTGACCACGCCGACATTTATGCCGATCTGGATGCAGTAAAGACGGCCTTTATGCGGTTGGTGAATCTGGTGCCTCGACGTGGAAGAATTGTCGCTTACGATGCGTCAGAAAATGTGTCGCAGTGCGTGGCCCGTGCATTTTGTTCGGTCGAGCGATATGGCTTCTCCGCAGACGCGCATTGGCGCATCGCCGAATGTACGACACAGGACGATCGCAGCCTATGGCGGGTGTATCGCAACGGCAAGACTTGGGCAGAGTTTTCCATGCCAGTTGTCGGCGAACACAATGTGTTGAACGCAACCGCAGCCGCAGCCTTGGCCGCTGGGCAAGGGATTCCGCTCGCCGCGATTCAAAAAGCATTGGCCTCCTTTCGCAGCGTCAAGCGTCGCTTGGAGGTTTGCGCCGAGGTCAACGGCATCACGATCATCGACGACTTCGCACATCATCCCACGGCAATTCGAGAGACCCTGCGCGCGTTACGTGCACGGTATCCGGGGCGGCGCTTGTGGGCTGTGTTGGAGCCGCGCTCCAACACATTGCGCCGCAATGTCTTTCAACGAGAACTGGTCGAGAGTCTGACGGTGGCCGACCAAGTGATTCTGGCTCAGGTCTATCAGCAGGAAAAAATTCCAGCAGAGCAGCGCCTGCACGTTGAGCATGTGATTGCTGATTTGCGGCAACGCCAACATGCAGCGGTGTCGCTGCCGGATGCAGATGCAATTGTTGCGCATATTGCCGCGCATGCACAGTCGGGCGATGTGGTCGCGCTCTTGTCGAATGGTGGTTTCGGAGACATCTATCGCAAACTGCCAGCGCGGCTGCAATTTGTGTCGCAGTCAGGCGCACAAAGGTAAATCGTCCATGTTGCCCGCGCTCACACTGCTGATTTTTTATGTAACGCTCACCCCGTTGGCTGCATTGATCGGCTTTCCTTGGACGCTGATCACCGGCGACGTGATGCTGCTCTATCGCATGTCGCGCTGGATTGCGGGCACGGGCATTCGCTTGGTAGGCATTCGCACGCGCGTCACAGGTCTGGAAAATGTTCCGGAAAACACGCCCTGCATTTTCATGATGAATCACATTTCA
>JAJZCX010000305.1 GCA_021851625.1 Acidobacteriota bacterium
GAACGGCCCGGCATGAATCGAACATCCGGCGTAGTGGCTCGCCTGCCGGACACTGCTCTTAGGGTATCAAAGTTTCGGGGCGGCTACAGGTTGTTGCAGAGAACGGGCAGCGTGGTGATTTTTTGTGTGTTTCCGTGCAGCCAGTGGCGGCTGCGCAGCCGGTGCGAGCGTGGGCGCGTTGGCTGGCACTTGCGCGGCATACACGGCAGGAACCTGCGGAATCTGTGCGCTGTTGGCGCGCGTGTGCAGATAGCTCCAAACAAACCAGCCAAAGCTGGCCAGCAACAACAGCAGCACGCCCACGCCCGTCCAGCGCAGAAAAGAAAAATGAGCCGACTGCGCTCCCGCACGGCTGGTGGAAACATTCAGCGCGAAGGCGCTCACGCCTGTGTCCGCAGGGTCCGGGGCATCCTGTCGCGCCTCGGCATAGCGGCGCATCCACTCCACTTCATCCAAACCCAAGCAACGCACATAGCCGCGCGCAATGCCTTTGCTCAAAATGCCGCCGGGGAGTTGATCAAACTTCTCGGCCTCCAGCGCTTGCAGGTAACGTACCGTAACTTTGGTGGTGGCGGAGATGCTGTCCAGTGTGACGCCGCACCGCTCACGCTCGCGCTTGAGTTGCGGTCCAAAGGACTTCTCTTGATTGGCCGGGTTTTGCACGCAATCGCCTCCCGCCTACACGTTCCGCTTCCTGAACCCACGCAAACACACCCCAGACAGGGGCAGCAGATCGCTCTGCCAATCTGCCCACAAATTCCACAGCCGCTCGCAGATTTCCACAGAAACCTGCTTCCAACAATAAAATCGGCTGCTATCCGTGGAAAAATGAGCGCTTTCTGTGTAAAAAACGAACTGGTGCGCTTCGCCCTATACTATAAGGGAGATTGCAAGGCAAAGACAAATGCATAAGTTGATTCTGGGCAACCTGCTTCACCGACCGCTACGCTCCCTGCTGAGTTTGGCAGCCGTGGCCATTGAAATCGTCATGATCCTCTGCATTACCTCGATTATGCTGGGGATTCTCAACGACTCCAAATCCCGCACCAACGGCATCGGCGCTGACATGGTCGTCCGCCCGGCCAATGCCAGCTTTCTGGCCGGCTTTGGCGGTGCGCCGGTTCCGGCCAAGATTGCAGGCGTGCTGGACAAGCTGCCCCATGTGGCCGTCGCTGCGCCGGTGATCGTGCAACTCACGCTGGCCAGTTCAGTCGAAAACATTTATGGCATCGACTACAACAGCTTCAACGGCCTGCGCCCGTTTGTTTTTCTCGCAGGCACGCCGTTTCAAGGGCCGGATGACGTCATCATCGACGACATCTTTGCTGCCAGCGATGGCGGGCACCACATTGGAGAGACTCTCGAAATCCTGAAGCACCCATTCCGCATCTGTGGCATCGTGCGCCATGGCCGTGGCGGCAGAAAATACGTGCCCATCACCACGCTCGGCAGCCTGATCGGCTCACCCGGCAATGCATCCATCTTCTACCTGCGCACCGACGGCACGCAATTTGAGCCAGCCGTGCAACAGGAGATTCTGGCCACGCCCGGCATGGGCGACTATCAGGTGCAGACCATGGAAGCGATGCTCTCGCAGCTCACGCCATCCAAGATTCCCGCGCTCACCATCAGCCTGAACGTGGTCACGGGCATTGCAGTACTCATCGGATTTTTGGCGATCTTTCAATCCATGTACACGGCTGTGATGGAACGGACACGCGAGATTGGCATTCTGAAATCGTTGGGAGCCTCGCGCGCCTACGTGGTGGCTCTGGTGCTGCGAGAGACGGGCCTGCTCGCCGTTGGCGGTGTGGGCGCGGGCATTGGCCTGAGCTACGGAGTGCGTGCCGTGGTGCTGCATCGCTTCCCCACGATTCCGTTTGTGATTACGACTCATTGGATCGTGCAAGGCTCGCTGCTGGCACTGGTCGGAGCAATGTTGGGTGCGCTCTACCCCGCCTTCAAGGCCGCGCAGAAAGACCCCATCGACGCGCTCGCCTACGAATAAAGAGCGCATTTTCGGTCAGCGTGTTCACGGTTGGGAAAGAATTGTGGTCCTAGCTCACCCCACTCAAGCCAAAAGACGGCTTGAATGGGGCACCGGCAAAAAAACAACGCGCCTCGGAGTAGTTCCGAAGCGCGTTGTTTTTTGCATTGTGGAGCAGCTTAGTTTGACGCACCTGCGCTGGTCAGCGTGCCCAGTTCTGCGGCAATCTTCTCGGAGCTGAAGGCCTCGATCACATCGCCCACCTTGAAATCGGTGAAGTTCTGGATAGCCATGCCGCACTCCATACCACTACGCACTTCATTAGCATCGTCCTTGAAGCGCTTGAGCGAGGAGAGCTTGCCCTTGTACACCTGCACGCCGTCGCGCATTAGGCGCACTTCGGAATCGCGGCGCACATAACCGTCGGTGATCGTGCAACCGGCGATGGTGCCCACCTTGGGAATGCGGAAGACGTTGAGCACTTCCGCCTTGCCCTGCGCGGTCTCCTTGATGACCGGCTCCAACAGGCCCAGCATGGCGCGCTTCATCTCGTCTTGCAACTCGTAGATGATCGAGTGCAAGCGAATGTCCACGCCCTCCTGTTCGGCCAGTTCGGTTCCCTTGCGCTCTGGGCGCACGTTGAAACCGATCACAATAGCATTCGAGGCCGAGGCCAACAGAATGTCGGACTCCGTAATGGCTCCAACGCCGTCGTGAATCACCTTGACGCGCACCTTGTCGGTGGACATGCCTTGCAGCGACTCGGCCAGCACTTCGACCGAACCCTGCACGTCGCCCTTCAGGATGATCGGCAGTTCCTTGGTTCCAGCCAGCTTGATCTGCTCGGAGAGTCCTTCGAGCGAGATGCGGGAAGACTTGGCCAGTTGGGCCTCGCGATCCTTCATCTTGCGATACTGCGCAATGCCCTTG
>JAJZCX010000306.1 GCA_021851625.1 Acidobacteriota bacterium
CTTGGCGTGCTCCAACTCTTCCAGAATCAAAATGCCTGCGCCCTCGCCAACGACAAAGCCATCACGGTCTTTTTCAAAGGGACGGCAGGCGTGCGTGGGGTCGTCATTGCGCGTGGAAAGCGCGCGCATGGCTGCAAAACCGCCCACACCCATGGGCGTAATCGCTGCCTCTGCGCCGCCGGCGATCATCACATCCGCATCGCTGCGCTCAATGATCCGAAAGGCGTCGCCGATCGAGTGTGCGCTGGTGGTGCAGGCCGTGGCCGTGGCCTCATTGGGGCCGCGTGCGCCGTGGCGAATGCTGACCTGGCCCGCGGCCAGATTGACGATGGAGGCTGGAATAAAGAAAGGAGAAATCTTGCGCGGGCCACCGGCCAACATGGCGCTGTGCTCGCGTTCAATGACATCAAAGCCGCCGATGCCGCTGCCAATGTGCACGCCGACGCGCTCGGAGTTCTCTGGCGTGACTTTTAGCCCGCAGGACTCCATCGCCTCTTGCGCAGCCGCCAAGGCAAAGTGAATGAAGCGCCCCATCTTGCGCGCTTCTTTTTTATCGACGAAGTTGTGCGCGTCGAAGTTTTTGACCTCTGCCGCAAAGGTGACGGAGAAGCCTGTCGTGTCAAAGCCCGTGATCGGGGCCATGCCGCTCTTGCCCGCCAGCAAATTGCGCCAGACCTCCGGCGCGGTGTTGCCCACGCCGCAGATCAATCCCAGACCGGTGACAACGACGCGCCGCTTCAAGTCTACTTGCCGCCTTTCGCGTGTGCGTTGATGTAGTTGATCGCGTCCTGAACGGTCTTGATCTTCTCGGCTTCCTCGTCGGGAATCTCGATCTCGAAGGCCTCTTCAAACTGCATCACCAGCTCGACCACATCGAGCGAGTCCGCGCCCAAATCCTCTTGGAACGAAGCGCCGGGAGTCACCTCGGCTTCATCGACCTGCAATTGCTCCACAATAATCTGTTTGACTTTTTCTTCCGCTGCCATTGTTCTCTCCTGATTTTTATACTAAAGGTTCTGCAAGGTTCTGATGCCGGGCGCGCGCCGGATGATTTCCCTCCGGCCCACCCCATCCGTCGGATGCGGTGCTGGAAACTCCAAGTGTACTGACGCCTTCAGGTAGTGTAAAGCAAGCGGGCGCTTGGGTGCTTGCCGCGGCTGCAAGGGCGGGTCGGGCTGGCTTGCCCTTGCACAGGAGAGCAGCGTGCGCAGGCGCGCGGGGAGTGGTTGCATGGGTATTTTGGAAATCGTCGTAGCCGTGGTGACGCTGGCGTTGGGCTGGTGGATCGGGCGCGGGCAGGGCCTCGAATTGGGCAAGGTTACCGTGGCCGCCAAGTTGGCCGCCAGCCAGCAGAGTGCGGGCGATTTGGAAAAGCGGCTGACCGAGCGGGAAAACGAGCTACGCACGCTGCGGGAGCAAGTAAGTGCGGCAGAGCAAAAGGTTGCACGCGCTGAAGCACAAGCCGAGGCCGCGCAACAGGCCATTGCCAACGAACGCAAGCTGCTCAACGAAGCGCACGCCAAACTCGCCGATGCCTTTAAGTCCCTGGCCGCCGATGCACTGAAGAACGCGAACGAACAATTTTTGGGCCAGGCCAATCGCCAGTTCAACGCCAAGCAGGAGGCCATCGACACGCTGTTGAAGCCGGTGCGCGAAACGCTGGGCAAATTACAGGAGCAAACCCAGCAATTGGAAGTGAAGCGCGAGGGTGCCTACGCCAAGCTGGGCGAACAGCTTACGCAGTTGAGCAGCGAGCAGGCTCGCTTGCAACAGGCTGCGCAGGCGCTGACCTCGGCCCTGCGCGACACGCGCACCACCGGCCAGTGGGGAGAGATTGTGCTGCGCCGCGTGGTGGAGTTGGCCGGCATGACCGAGCACTGCGACTTTACCGAGCAGCAGACGCAGGACGATGGTCGCCCCGACCTGATCGTGCATTTGCCCAACGGACGCACGATCATCGTGGACGCCAAGACCTCGGTGAAGAGCTTTTTAGAGGCGGCGGAATCCGCCGATGAAGTAGCGCGCCAGCAAAAGTTGAAGGAGCACGCGCGCAACATGCGCACGCACGCCTTGGGATTGGCCAAGCGCAAGTATGAAAAAAGTTTTGAAGACGCGATTGATCTCGTCGTCTGTTTTGTTCCCGGCGATGTGTATCTGTTTGCCGCGATGCAAACCGATCCGAATTTATGGGAGGAAGCCGCGAATGCCAAGATTGTCTTCGCCACGCCGAGCACGCTCATCGCGCTGCTCAAGGCTGCGGCCTTTGGCTGGCAGCAGGATTCGCTGCGCCGCGAGGCCAAGGAGATTTTGAAGCAGGCGCAGACCGTTTACGAGCGCCTGACCACGGCAGTCGGACATCTGACAGGGTTGGGAAAAAATCTCAACAAGAGCGTGGAGAGTTACGACAAGCTGATTGGTTCCCTCGAAGGCAGTGTGCTGCCCGCCGCGCGCCGCATGAAGGAGTTGGGCATCAGCGGTGACGCATTGGATGCCATGGAGCCGCTGAGCAAGACCGCGCGCACCTTGCAGGCACGCGATTGGGCTACTCCGCAGGAAAATCTTGCACTGGCCGCCGGTGCCGACAGTGAGCAGGAAGAGTAGCTGCTTCTTTTGGATTCTTGTTTGGGGGGAGTCATCGCGCTGTTTGGTGGAAGTCACCGCGCTACCAAAATCTTGTCATTCCGAGCGAAGCGCAGCGGAGTCGAGGAATCCAGAGAATGCTCTTTTGGCGAGAACAGCCATTTCCATGCCGAAACCGTCTGGATTCTTCGCTGCGCTCAGAATGACTTGTTCTCTCAGTCGCGCTGGGCATCCGCAGCGGCGCGGATCGCGTCGGCAACGGAGGCGGCTTGGCGTGCTGCGGCCACATCATGCACGCGCAACAGATGTGCTCCGGCCAGAATTGCCGCTGTGTGC
>JAJZCX010000307.1 GCA_021851625.1 Acidobacteriota bacterium
CTTGATTCTCGCCGGCTTTTGCGGCGTGCATATTTTGGAGCACACGCTCATTCCCCACTTCCACTTTGGCGAGGAGACGCACGCGCATGAGTTTTTGCACGCGGGCGCGGCCTACTCGCTCACCTTCGGATTAGCCGCGCATACATTTTTTGATGGCATCGCCATCGCCAGCGGCTTCGCATTTTCCGGCAATCTGGGCTGGCTCATCTTTGCTGGAGTTTTGCTGCACAAACTGCCAGAGGGCTTCACCGTCGGCAGCGTCATGTTGGCCAGCGGACGCGGACGCAGCCTAGCCGTTGGTGCTGCCGCGCTGCTCGGTGTCTCCACGTTGGCCGGCGTCGTCGTCATCCGCGTTTTGCCTGCGCTGGCACACTATGGTCTGCCCGTCTCGGCGGGAGTGGCGCTCTACGTGGCCGCCACCGACCTGCTGCCAGAGGTAAACCGCGAGCACGGCCTGCAATATCGGCTACTCTTTTTGCTCGGCGTCGCGGTCATGCTCCTCTGCACCCGACTGCCATAAACGCACTTTCTACCGCGCGCACCCAGCACTCCACCGCAGGTTGGATTGCAGCCGCACCCTCGCTCTGCGAGAATGGAAGGTTGCTCCTCTATGCCCACCCTTGGCAGTTTCGCTCTCCTCCTCGCACTGGTTCTCTGTGCGTATAACTTTTTGGCAGGCGCATTTGCCCTGCGCAGAATGGCCACAGCCAACGGCCCGCAACTGGCCGCCGAACGGCTGGCGGAAACGGCGCGCCGCGCGGGCATCGCCAGCTTCTTCGCGCTGACCACCGCAGCCTTCGCGCTGGTCTGGTGCGCCTTCACCAACGATTTCTCCGTCGCCTACATCCTGCACCACACCAACCGCGCGCTGCCCGCTGCCTATAAATTCTCCGCGCTCTGGTCGGGGCAGGAAGGCTCATTGCTCTTGTGGGCATGGCTGCTGGCCGCCTATGGATTTGTGCTGCGCCTGCGCCACAAGGTCGATGTCAAACTGACCGCCTACGCCTCCACCATCCTCGCGGGCATTCAGATTTTCTTCGTTCTGTTGTTGAACTTTGCCGCGCCGCCCTTCGCGTTGGCGCAGGGCGTAGTGCCGGCTGACGGCTTTGGTCTGAACCCGCTCCTGCAATATCCAGAGATGGTCATCCATCCGCCGATGCTCTACCTCGGCTATGTCGGCTTCAGCGTGCCGTTTGCCTTCGCGTTGGGCGCTTTGATGATGCGCTATCCCGGCGAAAAGTGGATTCACATCACGCGCCGCTGGACGATGGTCACCTGGCTCTTTCTCACCTGCGGAATTTTTCTCGGCGCGCATTGGGCCTACTCCGTGCTCGGCTGGGGCGGCTACTGGGGTTGGGACCCGGTGGAGAACGCATCGCTCATGCCGTGGCTCACCGGCACCGCGTTTTTGCACTCGGTGATGATGCAGGAAAAACGCGGCATGATGAAGACCTGGAATGTGTGGCTGATCTTCTCCACCTTTCTGCTCACGCTGCTGGGCACTGATCTCACGCGCTCTGGCCTGGTTAGTTCCGTGCACGCCTTCGCGCAATCCTCCATCGGTGACTGGTTCCACGGCTTCATGTTTCTGGTGCTCGCCGTCTGCCTCTTCACCTACTTTATGCAGCGCGATCACCTGCGCGCCGAGCATCACTTGGAGTCGCTGGTCTCGCGCGAATCCAGCTTCCTCTTCAATAACCTCATTCTGCTCGCCGCCTGCTTCACCATTTTGTGGGGCACGCTCTTCCCCATCATTTCTGAGTATGTGCAAGGCTCCAAGGTCACCGTTGGCGCTCCGTTCTACAATCGCGTCGCGCTGCCAATTGGACTCTTTCTGCTTTTTCTTACCGGCATCGGTCCGGTGCTGGCCTGGCGCAGCACATCCTTCAAAAGCATTCGCCGCAGCTTTCTCTGGCCCACGCTTGCCGCACTGTTGACGGCCATCGTTCTCATGCTGCTGGGCATGCACCCGTGGCAAAATCAGGCTGTCTTCTATTCGCTGGTGGCCTTCTCGTTGGCCGCGATGGTTACCGTCGCCGTGGCTTCAGAGTTTCTGCGCGGCGCGCGTGTCATCCAGCGCCACACGGGCAAAAATATCTTCGCCGCCATGCTACAACTCACGCATCGCAACACGCGCCGTTACGGCGGCTACATCGTGCATTTGGGCGTGGTCATTATCATCATTGGCATCGCGGGCGGAGCCTTCAATCAATCCAAAGAGCAGGAGATGGGCTTCCACGACACCATGACCATTGGCCCCTATCGGCTCGTCTGTCAAAGCTACACACAGGATTCCAACGCAAACTACGACAGCGAGTACGCGCTGCTCGACGTCTACCAGGGCAATCATTTTCTAGGGCGCATGGCACCGGAGCGCCGTTTCTACCACGCCAGCGAGCAGACCTCGACCATGGTCGCCAATCACTCCACGCTCCGGCGTGATTTGTACGTCGTCTATGAAGGCCGCAGCCAGGAGACGGATAAGCCCATCATCAAGGTCTTCATCAATCCGTTGGTCGCGTGGATTTGGATTGGCGTGCTCGTCATCGTGCTCGGCACGCTGATCGCGCTCACGCCCAACATGGAAGCCGCGCTCGTCTCCAGTCGCAACCGCTCCGCCACCGCAGCGCCCAGCGCCACTGTGCAAGGGGGCAAGGCATGAACCGCCGCCTTTGGGATCGCGCATTGCTTCGCATCTGGGCGCAACTCGCCCTGGCCTGCCTAATGCTGGCGGTTGTCGTCGGCGCGGGCGACACCGCCGCGCGTTTCAACGATCTTGGCCACCGCATGATGTGCACCTGTGGCTGCAATCAAATTCTGCTCGAATGCAACCACGTGGGCTGCACCGTCTCCACGCAGATGCGCGGAGAATTGCAGACCGCGCTCGATCGTGGCGACAATGAC
>JAJZCX010000308.1 GCA_021851625.1 Acidobacteriota bacterium
GGATTTGTGTGGTGTAATGTCCCTGCGCGGTTGTACTGAAAGCGCCAAACACACTGCCAGCTATATCCGTCTGTGCACAGGCAGCCTGCGCAACCAGCAGTGCCAGTAGAAAAATGAAAATCTTATGCATCCGCATACCTATCTCCGTATCGCAGATTCCTTCCCTCGGCTACGTTGGGGACAGACTCACTCGCTCAGTATGACAAATCTTTTGCGACATAGGCATTTTTGAGAACACGACAATGCCCGTCGTGCAAAAAACGCTGTCATCCCAGCCGTATTGTTTGCGCTCCCTGCAAACTTTGTCATCCCGACCGAAGGCTGCGTCAGCAGCCGCAGTGGAGGGATCTGCGTTTCCTTCTCTGCACAAACAATCGCAGATTCCCTCCCTCGTCTACGCTTGGAATGACAAAGCGTGGAGGGTGCGCACTGCACTTGCAAGGACTCCGTGGAACTACGGCAGGCGAAAATAGACGCCGACCATGGGTTCGTTGGTTAGCATCAGCGAGCCGGTGGAGGCGTACTGCGTGGTCAGCAGCGGCGCACTGTATAAATTCCCGCGATATTGAAAGCGCAACCCCACGCGCTTCCACCGCGCCCAGTCCATACCGAGACCAAAGACAAAGACAGGTTCCGTGACCGTGTATGTGTAGCTTTGGCCGCCGCTAGGGACAACCATCAACACCCCCCCGCCCAGCACGCCAAATGGCCGCAACGCGCCTTTCGTCTTCGACGGTATCCAGTCCGCCGTGAACTCCTGCGCATTGGCCGGGAAGGATGTCGGAATAAGTGGAGATGTTGCAGCACAGCCTGGTCCTGGCAAGCAAACGTTTGCCGGGACAGCAGAGAAAGTTGGTATGTAACTTTGGTCTGCACGGTTATATGAATATGTAACTTCAAAACTCATGGCTGGGAGAAAAATGTGCTGTATCTCCAGCAATCCTCCCGCAGCATCGGATTGCGTTTGACTGGTTCCTCCGCCTTGCGGAGATGTACTGAATGCTCCATAGATGCTGCCCGCTATGTCCGTCTGCGCATTGCATGTATGCGCAACCAGTAAAACAAAGAGACAAATGAACGCGCAGTATTTATATTGAGTCTGCATAAATCCTCATATCTTATAAAAAGCCGATTGTTAACTCAAATGGTCAAGGCCTTCGGCTGGTTGCATGCCGCATCAATCGTAGACATTGACAATGGTGCTGTTGGGATATCCCGGTTTGGTGGCATAGGCCGACACAGGGACACTGAAAGGAGCAAAGCCAAAGCATTGTCCAATGTAGCTATTGCATTGCCCTGACCCCCAGTACTCTGTTTGTGAAGATGTGTAGGAGTTGTTATATAAGCCTACTTGCTGTCCATTCACAAATAGAGATTCGCCACTTTCCACGGTAAAAGTGATTGTAAGTGTTTCATAGCACGGGTTATTGTAACCAGCGTCTTGATTGCCACAACTAAAGTCGCTGTAAGTATCCGAAGAATTATATTGCGGTGCGGGCGCAGATTGCGCCATTGCAGCAAGATCATTGATCAGGTTCTGTCCATTGGGACTGCCAAGTCCTGTTACTAAGTCGAATCCTGTAGCGGCACAATAGACATTGCCACAGCCGTTGGTGATGTCGTGAAAATCTTGGGTATATCTCGATCCAGCGGCAATCGTGTAGATGGATGGGTTAACGAAGCCAACCGGCCCGGTGCCATTTGCCTCTGCCTGTTGGTTAACCAACGCCATAAACCCAGCCCACATAGGCGCAGCAAAACTGGTACCTGCCCGATTGGGCGTACAAGGCGTTATCTGGTTTGAACAAACGTAAAAACTATACTGTGCATTTGCAGAAATATCAGGTCCGTTGCGGTATTGCTGGGAGCAACTGGAGCAGCCAGCGGCTGCAGTTACCTGCCAATAGGGAATAGGGAAACTATCTGGTGGCGGCGAAATGCCTCCTCCTGTGCTGTAAAAGGTATTTGTCGTGTTGTCGAAGACTGTACTATCCCAGGGAATTTCAGAATTCCATGATCCCCCCGAACCGTTGGTTGTCAAGTCCGTCCCTCCCACGGAAGTCACATAAGGGTCATCGGCTGGATAGACATTTCCGCGACCCGTTTGGTGGCTGTCCATCTGCAGCAGTGAAGTTGTCCATGATCCCCAGTCACCCGCAGCTTGAAAGTAGCTTTGTCCTTGCGCTTGGAATTCTTGGAAAATAGGATCGACCGAGTTTGGATCCGCCGGCTCCCATACCCAAGAAGAACTTAACTGATGATCTAGAACCTGTGCGCCACTGACATAGTAACCGCTTGCCATGGCGTTGAGGACATCCGTAGCGCCACTAGTACTGTTGTTACCAACATACATCACCAACCTTGAGAGTCCTGGAGCCATCCCTAATGCCTGCGTCATATCAAGTGTCTGCTCCGAATCATGACACCCTTGTGAGTACACGCAATCTGTGCTGGCTCCATCCGTTGAAATTAATATGATTGGCACATTGTTTGTCTGGCCAATACTGCTGAAATACGTATTGAGATCGCTAAGATCAGTACCGGCTAGTTCCAACAGTCCCACCGATTGGCCACTGCCAGTGAGCGCCGATCCTCCGTAGTAGGCTGCGCGCATATCACTGCCCAAGAATCCATAGTAAGGTGCAGGGCCTGAACCGGGGCCGGTACTCGGTATTCCTGCTGATGTTGGATTTTGCACGACCATCGGTCGAGGAATGGAGTAATTATCCATGCCCGAGATATGCCAGAGCGGGACGCTGCTATCCACGGTGGGTTCTCGGTCGGGCGCGAAGAACGTTCGATTCTCTGTGGGATGCTGATAGTTCTGCATGGTGACGTGGAAGGCGGCGTTGACCTGTGCCACCGTGCCAGTGATCGGCAGTAGCATCTGGTTCGCAGGCT
>JAJZCX010000309.1 GCA_021851625.1 Acidobacteriota bacterium
CGATGAGGGGTTTTATTCCAGCGCGGCGCTGCATTTCTTTACCGGCGTTCCCATACACATCCCCGGCGGGTGGAATCCTGGCGTCTTCATGCCCGTTTGGCCTTTGCTGGTAGGCGCGGTTTTTCATGTCACGGGAATCTCCGTCGTAGCGGCGCGCGTGCTGGCCGTTGTCTGCACGTGGATCACAGCACTGCTGCTCTACTTTGTCACCCGGCAATATCGCTCGCAGACATTTGCGCTGATCGCTGTTTTGCTTTTCGCTGTTAATCTACTTGGATTTTTTATCGGACGTTTGGCGATTTTGGAGCCTGCCTTCTGCCTGTTTTTGCTGCTGGCGTTGTGGATGGCGGGCAAGGTGCGCGCGAACGGGTACGCACTGGCGGCGGGCGTTGGGTTGGTCTTTGTGATTCTGACGCTGACAAAAACCACAGGCCCCTTCGTGCTGCCCGCAATTCTCTATCCCATCTGGGCGAACAACCGGGCGGATCGCCGCGAGGCAGGCAAGCTGCTGGCAACGGCACTGGGCATAATCGTGCTGCTGCTGGGCTGCGCCAAAATCATTTGGGCGCGGCACTATGCCGTGGATGCGCAGATTATTCTGGGCATGAATCCGCTGTGGCAACTGGAGCACGCGCTGCCCCGGCTGGCGAGATTCTTCTTCCGCGGCACGTGGATTGATCCGGCGCTCTTTCCGCTCGCGCTGCTCTGCGCGATTGCGGCGTTAGCGCGGTTGCGGTTTCTGTGGCGGGACGCGCTATTCGTAACGGCGGTCTTGTGGGAGACCGGCTATGCGGCTTTTATCGTCTTTCATTACGATGGCCCGCCGCGCTATTTTGTCCCGCTGATCGTGCCCACAATCTGGCTGGCGCTGATTCTGCTGGACAATCTGTGGCAGCAGCAAAAGCGGACGGCGCAGGCGTTGACCGCGTGTGTTGTCGTTTCGGCGGCTTGGAATGTGGCGATCATTGCGCGGTATCTGGCACATCCGCGGTACAGTTTTTTCGATGCGTGCGCTTCGATTCACCGCACGGTTGCAGCCGACGTCAGTGTGCCGCATCTTTTGATTGGACGTGGCGCGGAAGAGATTGCTTTAGTGAGTGGCGGCTTGCCCGCTATCGACAGCGATGGAACCATGCCCTTGGCGGAGAAGATCACGACGTATCATGCTGGATGGCTGGTGCAGTGGTCGCGCTACACGCCGCAAAGATTGGAAGGCGTTGCGCACCGCTCCGGCCTTCAGGAGCAAGCAGCGTACCCTGTCTTTGCTCCTGAAAAAGACGCAGTGCTGCGCCTGTACAAGATTCTCCCAGCTCAATAAGCGCAATTTATTTACTGTATGCGTTGCTGCGCTTCTCGGCGTGCCGCTCCTGCGCCAGTGCGATGAGCCGGTCGATCAGCTTGGCGTACGGCAGGCCGCTGGCTTCCCACAGTTTGGGATACATGCTGATGGCGGTGAAGCCGGGCAGCGTGTTGATCTCGTTGATGTAGATTTTGCGCGTGCGTTCGGTTTTTCCTGGTTCCATTAAAAAGTCCACGCGCGCCATGCCGGAGCACTCGCAGGCGCGAAAGGCGGCGATGGCCATTTGCTGCACGCGCTTGGCCTCCGCCTTGGTGATGTTGGCGGGAATCACGGGCTGAGAGCCTTCGCTCAGATACTTCGCGTCGTAATCGTAAAACTCTTTGCATGGGATGATCTCGCCGACAACGGAGGCCTCTGGCGCATCGTTGCCGAGCACGGCAACCTCCAACTCGCGCGCCTTGCCGCGCTTGCCGCCCACGCTTTGCTCGATGACGATCTTGCGATCATAGTGCGCGGCCATCTCCATCGCGGGAGACAATTCTTTGCGGTCATGCACCTTGCTGATGCCGACCGACGAGCCAAGATTTGCCGGCTTGATGAAGAGCGGATAGCGCAGCGCGGCTTCAATTTGCTGCGTGGCGCGGCGGGGATTTTTCGCCCACTCTGCGCGTAGCAGCGTGATGGATTTTGTCATGGGCAACTTGGCTGTGGCGAAGAGCCGCTTCATCACGTCCTTATCCATGCCCGCAGCGGAGCCGAGCACGCCGGAGCCAACATAGGCGATGTCGGCCAACTCCAGCAGCCCTTGCACCGTACCGTCTTCTCCGAAGGTGCCGTGCAAGACGGGGAAGATGACATCGACGGCCAGCGATTGCTCCGCGCTGGAGCGCAAGCGGGCCAGGGAACTGGCTGCAACAGGCGCAGGTTCCGGGCGCAGCAGCGTTCCGCTGCCATGCACCAACACGGAGGCCGAGGCCGTTGCCTCTGGGTCGCCTGCGCGCAAATGTTTTTCCGTGGATTGTGGCGCAGACAACATGCGCTCGGCGTCGCTGGAGGTGAGCCAGTGGCCCTCCTTGGTGATGCCGATCAGTTGCACGTCGTAGCGGCTGCGGTCGATGGCTTGCAGTACGCTGGCGGCAGAGAGCAGCGAGACTTCATGCTCGCCGCTACGCCCGCCAAAGAGAATGCCAATGCGTGGTTTTTTCATGGGTGTCCTGAGTCCTGAATTCGTAAAAAATCTTGCCAATTGGATGAAAAAGACTTTGCTGATTTTTTCTTTATAAAATCTTCTTCCCAAATGCAGAGGCAATCAACTCCACGGCTAACTGCGCGGTGCGGTTGCGTTCATCAATGACGGGGTTGACCTCGACCAGTTCAAAGCTAACCATGCCGTGGGCGTTCTCCGTGGGATGCTGGCTGGCGTCGGCAAGAATCTCCATTGCCAAGTGTGCCTCACGATAAGTTGCGCCGCCGCGCACGGGCGTGCCGACGCCGGGTGCGTCTTCGGGATCGATCCAATCCATGTCCATGGAGACGTGATAGCCCGCAGTTTCGCGTCCGGCAATGCGCAGCGCCTCTTCCATTACGGAGCGCATCCC
>JAJZCX010000310.1 GCA_021851625.1 Acidobacteriota bacterium
AGCGCGCCGGATTGCTGAAAGTTGCCCTGCTGCTGCGCGGCAATCGAAAGATTCTTGTCATCAACATTCCCTGGTATCTCGATCCGCCGGACGCAAGCCCTGCACCCTTGCAAGGAAGGGGCTAACGCTGCACCAACCCTTACGCATGACAAACATGAATCCACTGCATCCTCTGCGCATTGTGCTGGTCAATCCGCGCAATCCACTCAACATTGGAGCGGCTGCACGCGCGATGAGCAACTTCGGCTGCTCCGATCTGCGCCTGGTTCGCCCCTATGATCCATCCTTCCTTGAGGCACGCTCCGCCGTGGGTGCTGCCGATCTGCTGGCCCATGCGCAGATGCACGCCACGCTGGCCGAAGCCGTTGCCGATTGCGCGCTCATCGTAGGCACCACCGCCGTGGGCGCGCGTGAAGTTTTACATCCGCTACACGCACTGCCCCAGGCCGTTCCAATGCTGCGCGCCGCCATGCAGTCCTCACCGGTTGCGCTGCTCTTCGGTTCAGAAAAAACCGGTCTCACCAAAGCCGACCTCAGCCACTGCCACTGGCTGCTGCGCATTCCCACGCAGGCAGAAAATTACTCCATGAATCTGGGTCAGGCTGTGGCTGTCTGCCTGTATGCGCTGGCCACGGCGGAGGCGCGAACCTCTACGGAGGCACCGCCAGCGCTAAACACACCGCAAATGCAACCGCGCTCGACCGCCGCGCCAGAGGAGTTGGAACGGTTGCTCGCAGTTTTGATGGACGTGGTGCAACACAGCCAGACGCGGCGTGTGCAATCCGATGCGCGCTACGCGGAGCATCTGCGCCGACTACTGCTGCGCTTGCACCCCGGACGCAGAGACACGCAAGTTTTGATGGGAATCCTGCGTCGCGTTTTGTGGCGACTACAAGAAAAATAATCGCGCAACAAAAAGCCGCCCCAGCAGGAGCGGCTTTTTTGCAAAGTTGCTGCGGCTATTTGCCGATTGCGACAGCCTGACGCAGCGGCTGCTCGGCTGCATTCTGGCTGAGGTATTGATCGACGGCGGCAGCGGCCTTGCGGCCTTCGGAGATGGCCCAGACCACCAGCGACTGGCCGCGACGCATATCGCCCGCAGCAAACACACCGGGCACGGAAGACATGTAGTTCGCATCCGTAGCCACGTTGCCACGCGCGTCCACGTTGACGCCCAACTGGTCGATCATGCCTGCGCGCACCGGCCCCATGAAGCCCATGGCCAGCAAAACCAAATCTGCATCCAGCACATGCTCGCTGCCGGGGATGGGTTCAAACTTCGGCGCTGGCCCCACACGCACGGCGTGCAGCTTGGTCACGTTGCCCTGCGCGTCGCCTTCAAAGCGCGTGGTGGCAATGCTCCAATTGCGCTTGCCGCCCTCTTCATGCGCGCCTTCGGTGCGCAGTTGCAACGGCCAAAGCGGCCACGGCGTTTGCGGTGAGCGCTCCTTCGGCGGCTCCGGCATAATCTCAAACTGCTCGACGCTCTTGGCACCCTGACGATGGCAGGTTCCCAGGCAATCCGCGCCTGTGTCGCCGCCTCCAATGATGATGACGCGCTTGCCCGTGGCCAGAATGCTCTCCGCATCGGGAATCGTGTCGCCCTCATTGCGCTTGTTCGCCTGCGGCAGAAACTCCATTGCGTAGTGAATGCCCTTTAGCTTGCGCCCCGGAACATTCAGATCGCGTGGATGCTCGGCTCCGCCAGTGAGCAGAATCGCGTCGAAGTCGCGCTTCAGGTCTTCAACGGAAACGTTGTGGCCCACATGCGCGTTGGTAACAAACTTCACGCCCTCGGCCTGCATCTGCTCCAATCGCCGGTCGAGCACATGCTTTTCCAGCTTGAAGTTTGGAATGCCGTACCGCAACAATCCACCGATGCGATCGGCCTTTTCAAACAGAGTGACCATGTGTCCAGCGCGGCGCAATTGCTGCGATGCCGCCAGGCCCGCCGGGCCGGAGCCAACCACCGCCACGCGCTTGCCCGTGGCATAGGCCGGTGGCTCAGGATGAATCCATCCCTCGGCAAAGCCGCGTTCAATAATGTTCTTCTCAATCTGCTTGATCGTTACCGGCGGATTCGTAATGCCGAGCACGCAGGCAGCCTCGCACGGCGCGGGACAAATACGTCCGGTGAACTCTGGAAAGTTATTGGTTGCGTGCAAACGGCGCAGCGCGTCCTTCCAGCGATCGTGATAGACCAGATCGTTCCAGTCAGGAATGAGATTGTTGACTGGGCAGCCGGTGTTGCAAAAAGGCACGCCGCAATCCATGCAACGCGCGCCCTGCGTGCGCAGCTTATCTTCGGGGAGATCGCGATAAATCTCAAACCAATCGTGAACGCGCTCCGCAACCGGACGGCGCAAGGCAACCTCGCGCGCGTACTCCATAAAGCCGGTGTCCTTACCCATGCTGCACCTGCCCAACTTGAATTTGTGCTGCCAACTCCGCTCCGGGAATGTAAAGATCCTTGGCGCGGTTGATGCCGAGCACGCGCTTGTACTCGTGCGGGAATATCTTGATGAAGCGCGGCAGCGCCTCCTGCCAATGATCGAGAATCCATTTTGCGCGGGCACTGCCCGTGTGTTTGTGGTGGTTCTGGATCAGTTCGCGCAAGATCATTACATCCTGTGCCGCACTCACCGGCTCCAAATCCACTGAGGCCGTATTGCAGCGCTTCTTCGTAAAGTCGCCCTTTTCGTCGAAGACATACGCGATGCCGCCGCTCATGCCTGCGGCAAAGTTGCGTCCACACTGGCCGAGTACCGCGACCAATCCCTTGGTCATGTACTCGCAGCCGTGGTCGCCCACGCCCTCCACCACTGCGGTCGCACCGGAGTTGCGCACAGCAAATCGCTCGCCGGCCATGCCGTTGAAGTAGGCCTCGCCGCCCGTG
>JAJZCX010000311.1 GCA_021851625.1 Acidobacteriota bacterium
ACAAGATGGGTGGCAGATAATGCCGTTCTGCCGCGATGCAAAGCGCGCTCAAGCCAAAGCCAGTGGCAGCAATGCTGCCTTGGCGGTTGGTGGTGATGCCCACCGAGCGTGCATGGTCGCGCACCAGCCCAGTGGTCGCGTGCGATTGCTCAAAAAAATAGGCGACACCGCGGCCCTCGATGTCATCGAGCAACGCTTCGGCAACTTTGGAAACCTGCGTGAGCGGACGGTTGATGAAGACGCCGGGCGGATGCGGATATTTCTTGGCCGTCTCCGTTTCGGTTTTAGGTACCTGCGCGGCCAATGGCTGTACGGGGTGTTGCGTCAACGCGTTCAGCGGAGAAGCCAATGCAAAGGCTCCCGCCGACGCACCCAAGGATGCGCCTACGGTACGAAGCATCTCTCTGCGTGTCACCCGACCCTTGTTCAACGGCTCTGTTCCTCCCGCGCGGACGGCTGCACCCGCCTCTACGCTAGACACAACTGTAGCGGAAAAGTACAAGTTTTTTTTGGGGCCGACGAAGAAACTTCAGCCGCGGCGCTTTTTCTTGGCCGACTTGCGGCCTTTCGTAGCCACGCTGGCAGCGGCTTTATCGAGTTCCCTGATAAACGCCGCAGACGCTTTTTGCTTCCATGCCGCATCGAAGAGTCCGCGCTGCTCCATGTAGCGTTCCATGGTGGCGAGGGGGTCTGCGAATGCGTGCGCGGCGGTATTGTCGCGCAGCAGTTTGGCCTCAATCAGCGTCGGCCCGCCGCCGTTGCGCGCGCGTTGCAGCGCTTCAAAGGCCACGCGGTAGATGGCGACTGCGTCTGCACCATCCACAGGAATTCCGGGCACGCCGCAGGCTTGGGCTTGCGCGTGCAAATCCTTCGATTTTTTTCGGGAAGTGGACTGCGATGGCGCTGCGCTCGCATCCATCGCACAAACAAACAGCACAGGAAGCTTGTGCGTACTGGCGACGCGTAGTGCCTCTTGCAGTGCATCCGCAGGAGTCGCTGCGCCGTCCAAATACACGGCGACAACTGCGGAATCCTTTTGCTGCGCGTGTGCCCAGGCAAAGCCCAGGCAAAGATGCAGCAACGCCGCTGGAGAAGATGTTGTCGGAAGAATGTTGTATGTGGCATTCTGCGCGGGCAGGCTTGTGCCTGCGTGTGCCAACACCGCACGCAACGGCACGCCCTTAATCAAGGCCGCCGCCGCATTCCCATGCAGCAGCGCAATTGCATCTGTCGGTCGCATATCTATGGCCGATCCGGCCAGAATTGCTTCTGGTGCCGCGCACAGGGAAGTCCCCACCTGACCGCGCCGTGAGCGGTTCCGTTTGCGCAGCCGCTCTTGCAACAATCCGCAGCGCAGCATGTTTGTGTAGATGTGTCGCAGCTTCTCTTCGCTGATGAGCGACCAGGTTTTTTTCGCCGTACCTTTTGCCGCCATGCTTGGATTCCTGTCCTTGTTTGTGAACGATGCTGCTTGGGTTGCGTGTCCAAATGGATTCGGTGCCCTGGAGCTTTTCTTGCAAGCGTTGCATGCAAGGGGCTGCGTCAATCTTGGGTGCGAATGCGAAAATCCCCGGTTCCCACGCGGACGAAAAGCGCATTACGTAGGAATCCATGCTTTCGCTAGGTTGAGTACTCCGCGTTGACGCGCACATACTCCGCCGTTAGATCACTGGTGATGAAGTTGCAGTGCGCGCTGCCCATGCCCAGCGTAACGCGAATGGCGTAACTACGCTCCAGCATCGCCGTGTGCACTTGATTGGCATCCATCTCCGCCGCGCGTTCGCCGTGTGTGCAGACGGCGTGCCCGCCGATCCAGATGGAGATGCGCGCCGGATCAATCGCCACACCAGAGTAGCCAATGGCGGCAAGAATGCGTCCCCAATTCGGGTCGCATCCGGCCCACGCGGTCTTCACCAGCGGCGAGTGCGCGATGCTGCGCGCAATGCGCAGTGCATCGGCGCGTGTGGTTGCTTCTTCAATCTGTAACTCGACCACGTGGTCCACGCCTTCGCCATCATCGACGATCTGTCGAGCCAGCGAAGCGCAGACCTCGCGCAGCGCGGAGGTAAAAAACTCTGCGTCCGGCGTGTTGGCGGCCAAATCCACACCACTGGCACCACTGGCCAGCAACAGCACTGTGTCGTTGGTGGATGTGTCGCCGTCAATGGAGATGCAATTGAAGCTCTCCTCCGCCGCGCCTTGCAACATCTGGCTCAGACGATCGGCAGGCAGCCGCGCATCTGTGAAGATGTACACCAGCATCGTGGCGTGTGGGGCAAGCTGCGGATGAATCATGCCCGCGCCCTTGGCGACGCCGAAGATGCGGATGGATTTTCCCTGCACGGGAACCTGCGCAGCAGCGATCTTGGCCCGCGTGTCCGTGGTCAAAATTGCGTGCGCAAATTGCGACAGATGCTCCGGTGTCGCACCCGCCGAGCGCTGCATGGTTGGCAGAGCTGTAATCAATTTTTCCGCAGGCAATGGCACACCGATGATGCCGGTCGAAGACGGAAAGACCTGCTCCTCCGCGCAGCCAAATTCCTGGGCCGCAGCCGCACAGACGCTGTTGCACGCTGCCAGGCCCGCCTCACCTGTGGCGCAGTTGGCGTTGCCAGCGTTGACGACGACCACGCGGACCGCGCCGTGGCTCGTGCGCATGTGCTCGCGTCCAACAATGACCGGTGCAGCCACCACGCGATTGCTGGTGAACATGGCTGCGGCAGTGGCGGGTGTATCGCACAAAGCGCAGGCCATGTCTGGCTTGCCGCTGGGTTTGATGCCCGCGCGCAGGGCCGCAAAACGAAAACCGGCGGGAATCGACTCCGGTGCAATCAGTACTTTGGGTGCAGAGCTACTCGATGTGTGTGTCATGAATGATTGAATTTTATTCG
>JAJZCX010000312.1 GCA_021851625.1 Acidobacteriota bacterium
GCGCGCATCGCTGCGGCTGGTGTAGTCCAAGTGCTGGCGCGCGGCGAAGACCTCGACCGCCTCTGCGCCAGAGCGGGCCAGCACATCGAGCAGCCCGGTGTGCAACCGTCGCCGCAGAAATAAATAGGTGGATACAGTGTGGGACATGAGAATCCAGGTGGAACAGTTCCAAAATCTGTGTGAGCCTCAGGCTACCGCATGAGCAAGAATGAGGACAGTGGTATCGGGACAATGCGTGGGTCGTCTACAGTGGCTGTATCATCCTGCGTTACGAGAACTCCAAAGGATGCGTTGTTGGCTGTTTTTTCGATGAAGGCGCGAAGTCCTCGCGTGTCCTCATAGTCAATTCTTCTTCTATATTTGATCTCAATGGGAATTAGCCGCTCCCCAATGGTGAGAACAAAATCCACTTCTGGATCACTGCCCCGCTCTGGAAAGTGATGAACATTGAGTCCGGTCAGGGACGCGAGAAAATATCCAGCGACGCTCTCAGCAATCCTTCCGGCCAAGTCCGACAAATGGGTCTGCCGTGCCAGAGCTTCGGGGGCGAGTGGCACCACTTCGCCGAGCCATGCGGCACGCAGCGCGTGATCGCACAAGCAAATTTTGGAATATCCTTTCCGCTTTTTCAAGCGCATTTCCAATGGCTCGATGAGACGAAGCAATAGCGTCCCATCCAGATATTTCATATAAGAGGTTACTGTTTGCACGCCAACATTGGCGTTGAGAGAACTCCGAAGCTGCTCCGCGCATTGACTCGGAGACGGAGACTGCCCAGCGTACCTGCAAGCGATGCGGAAGATTTCCTGCAAAGCATTTTCATCTCGTTTTTTCCCACGGTCTCCCATACGCAGATCATGCTGTATAGCGCGTTTGATAACTGTTTCTTGGAGAAATGCAGCCAGTTCGTCCCATGGTTGATTGGGGTTTTTATATGCGGCCGGATATCCACCCAGTTTCGAGAAGTTCGAGAATGCTTCGTTGCGGATGTCTTGATTTTTCTGTCCGAAGCGTTGCAAGGACAACCAAAATTCCTTTTCCTTCAACGGGGCCGTTCCGTTCGTTAGCACGGGGTCGAGGGAAGCACTCGAACTCCATTCGACAATTTCTCGCAGGACCAGTGGTCCAAAATCCAGCGTTTGTATGCGTCCTGACAGACTGTCGCGTCCCGCTTCAATTCGCAGCGCGGAACTTCCGGTGACAAGCATACGTACGCCACTGTGCAAATCTACAAAGTTTTTGAGTTGAATTGCCCAATCCGAAAGATTTTGTACTTCGTCGAGCAGAATGTAGACGAGGCGATTTTCGCTGATCGCCTGCTGCATGTCCATTTTAAGGATGGTGTCACTGTACCACCGAATGATTGCCTGAATGGGTTCTTTGCTGCCGGATTTTCTCAAGGCCTGCAAACCGGGTAATTCATCAAATTGAACGCGCAGAATCCGAACTGGATCAACCTTTTCTTCCAGCAGTTGCTGAATGATCTGGTTTAGAAGTGTGGTTTTTCCGATTTGTCGTGGGCCGCGGAGAACAGTGATGGGGGCAAGCCCATCCTGGAGCCGCCGGTACAAAGTGTTGAAAGGCCAGCGCCGTTTTACGGGGATGTTTGCTTGTAAAACGCCACGCCACCATGGATTGGCCTCGTGCAGGTTGTACTGCAAATCGAATGGCAGTGTGACGTAGGGACCCATATCCGCACGTCTAACTCCCCCCGGTGCGGCAGCAAACGACAAAAGGCAATTGGATCCAGTTCAGCAAGAAAACTCCGTACAATGTTGGAGTAGCGATGCCGACACACGTACGTTCCCACGCGAAGATCAACCTTGGACTGGCGATTGGCCCGGCGCGGGCCGATGGCTTCCACGCGCTGGCGACGATTTATCAAACTCTGGCGATTTATGACCGCGTGATGGTCTCTGCTCGTGTTGTGCCTGCGGGCGAGGTGGGCAACATGCAGATGACCTGCAATGACGCTCGTGTACCCTGCGATGCGCGCAACACGGCTTGGCGCATGGTGGATCTGGTGCTGGAGGCGATGGGCATTCAGGCCGATGTGACCATCCACATTCAGAAGCATTTGCCGGTACAAGGTGGATTGGGTGCGGGATCGGCCAACGCCGCCGCGGCGCTGCTGGGGTTGGAGCGCGAGTTGGAGCGCGAGCTGCCGCAGGCCAAGCGGTTGGAGTTGGCCGCGAAGGTTGGCTCGGATGTGCCGCTGTTTTTGGTGGGTGGAACGGTGCTGGGTTCGGGGCGGGGAGAACGGGTGACGCCATTGCCGGACTTGCCTGCGCTGCCGTGTGTGTTGGCGCTGCCACCAGTGGGGGTTTCGACGCCGCAGGCCTTTCGTGACTGGGATGCGCGCCTGTTGCAAGCGCAGAAGCAGCCTGTTTCTGGGAGTGGGGAGAGATCTACGTTGACCAATCTACGCTCACCCGATAGACTGGAGATGTTGAGCCGCCGCTGGGTGGATGCCTTGGCATCAACCCATGAAACAGCAGCGGTAACATCCGGTGTCCTCCCACAGGGGGACCGGGCCGAGGAAGCGCTTCTCAGGCTTGTCCGTGCCGGGATTGAAAACGACTTTGAATGCGTCGTTTTCCCGCAGCATCCCTCCCTGCACGGCATTCTCCAGACGATGCGCATCTTCCCCAAGGGTGTTGGGGCGCTGTACGCGGCGCTCTCCGGCTCCGGCTCGGCTTTGTTTGGCCTGTACGCCACAACGGCGCAGGCTGAGGCGGTGGCCAAGCGTTTGCGAGACAGTGGCACGCCCGCGCTCTGCACGATGACCGTGCCGCGCGAGCCGTACTGGGGCGAGATGTTTGATGTTGCCTTGGTGGTGGAGCGCAGCTCCACGGTCGATGTGGCCGCAGAGGCAGGCATGGATGCA
>JAJZCX010000313.1 GCA_021851625.1 Acidobacteriota bacterium
GCAAGGGTTGAAGAAATGTTCGCGCCTGTTGCGCATCACTAGGGCTGATTCGAAAGACCCAGGGAATGTTGATCTCCGTCGTCGTCATATCGGAGGAGAGTGTGAGCAGTGGAAGACCGATGCGATTGATCACCTGCTCGCCAATGTGCGTCGCGTCGCCATCATCCGCTGTAATGACGGCAATCGACTGATCCTGAAAAACCAGGTGCAGCAGCGCATCAGAAATGTGCGCCCACGATGGCCCGCTTTCATCCTGCACCGCAAGCGTAATGTGATGGCCGGGCAGTGCCGAGTTGGCGTTGGCGTCACGCAAGGCCATCTGCGCCGCAGCCAGCATGGCCGCACCTACCGCAGCACTGTCCCCATGCAACGGAGCCAGAAGTCCAATGTGAATTTCCTTACCAGTTATATCTGCCGAATGTGCACGTCCCGGCCCAGCGTAGGACGCGCCTTGCTCTGCGATGGTCGCATACGGTTGCTGCGGTCGCGTTGCTGCTGCCGACTGTTGCGCATTCGTCTTCCAATCCGTCCGCTGCTCTGGCCAATAGACGAATTTCCCATTCCGCACTTGCGCAAAAGTTACGGGAGCGATGTTGTTCAGCGCGTAGTCAAAGTGCGCTGTGCCGCTGACACCTGCGTACGATTGCATTGCATACGCGCGCAGCGCATCCATAATGCGGCCACGATTGAGTCCAGCCGTTTGTATGGCTCCAAGTAAAACATTCATGCCGTCAAATGCGTATGCAGCGTAGGCATCTGGCTCAGTTTGAAAACGCGCTTGATACCGTTGCTGAAAGCTAATCCACTTGGGATCGTTGCGTGTTGGATCCAGTGGAGCGATAACGACCAGACCTTCCGCGTCGGCTCCGGCGATCTGCACCACCTGCGGATAAGCAACGCGGCTGCTGGCAAAGACAGGCTGCTGCATGCCCAGCGCACGCATCTGTTTCAATAGAAGCCCAGCCTGGCGAGCGTCGGCCCAAATCACTACGCCATCCAAATTTGCCGCGTGCAACACGCTAAGCTGCGCGGAAAAATTCGTATCGGTAGGCGCGAATTTTTGCACAACGATCGGCTGATGCCCCATACGTCGCGCAGTCTCAAAGAAGATATGGTCGCCTTCACGGCCATAGCGATTGTTCACTTGCAGAAGCCCAACGTTACGCAGCTTGCGCTGGTTGAAGATGTAATCGGCCAGTGCGTAGCCCTGTTGACGATCGTCGGGAAAGTTGTGCAGCAGCCAGGGAATGCGCGTTTCGGTCACAGTTGGATCATTGGTGGCCGTATCGAGAATGGGAATCTCCAACTTCAGCGCAGCGCGTAATTCAATGTGTGTGGAAGAAGAATCGACAGAACCAAACATCGCCCAATCGTGCTCATGCACGCGCATATCCACAATGGCCATTGAAGAGGCACCCCAGAGCGGCAAGTCGTCGTGGATGCGAAGCGCGAAGGGCTTGCCATGATAGCCACCGTGCGCGTTGGCTTCATCGATGGCAAGCTGCGCACCATGCAGCATGGGAATGCCATATTGCGAATCGTAATTGCTCGCGTCCAGCGGGCCAAGAAAGCCGATGTCGATGCTCTTCAGCGTGGCTGGGTTCCCATCGGGAGCACTGCGCGCACCGCCATCATAGGCCAGCGTGCGCGCATCCACATACCACTGCTGGTACGGTTTGCGAAAGCGGTGAAACGGCTCCGCCTGTTGCGGCATGTTCGCATAGGTGTCGCTGGATGCAGGCGGTGCTACATTCTGCGCTGGCTTTTTATTCTGCGCATTTGACTGCCCGCACCACGCGCACGCCACCAACATACTGGCAACAACGCTGTACTGCATCCGATGTTTGATTTGCGTGCGCATGGCAGCATCTTCCTTTCTTGACCGCTCCACTACGCAAGATTGCGCGTCGAGGCTCCGGGCTTTTCTTCGGACTCGAAGATCGCCATGGCTTCCATCTCCACCAACAGGCTGGGCCAGCAAAGCGTGGCTTGGATACCTGTCGATGCAGGCAACACATCCAAGCCCTGCTGCCGAAAAAATTCGGAGCGGATTTCGTTGAAGGCTTCGTAATCACGGTCGATGTCACGCAGATAGCACGTGGTGCGCACAACATCTTTCCAGCTTGCGCCCTCACTCTTCAGCAATGCGGTAATGTTCTGGTACGCGCGCCAAGTCTGCGCGCGGAAATCTCCGGGATGCACCGTTTGGCCTTGATCGCTCACGCTGGCCGTGCCGGAAATGAGCAGTATCGTAATGCCTTTGATGTCCAGACGCAGCCCGCGCGAAAACGAGGAAGGCTTCTGGTAGTCGTAGGCTTCGTTGAGCATCTGTGGTGCGCTGATGGCTTTTTTTGATACCGGCTTGTGCGCGGTAGCTGCGCCGGGAATTTCAATTACGCTTTGACTCATGAAAGTTCTCCTTATTTGTGTTTTCTGATTTTTGTCCACGGATGCCATGGCTTAAACCCAATGCTGTGGCCACCCAAATGTCGTCACCCTGAAAATCCATGCCGAGGATGTAGTTGTGCGCAGGCGCGGTGGGCGTCTCCAACCTACGCTGTTTTCCATCGGGAGACGTGATTAAAATCTCACCGTGGCCGGTCTTTTTGTCGGGACGGTAGGTCATCCATGTGTTGGTGGTGTAGTCCAATTCACTGAGTCCACCCTGCGTACATGCCCACACCACATTGCCGCGCGAGCGAACTGCATTGACAAAATTTGCAGCCAGACCGCTGTCTTTGGTCAGGTAGTTGTGCCAGTTGTGTCCGTCGTAGCCGCTCAGGCCGAAGTAAGTCGAAGCCCAAAACATCTTCGTGTCTGCGTTGTAGACCACGCTGCTGACAATGTTGTGGATCAGCCCTTGATTGCGATAGAGGACGATCTCTG
>JAJZCX010000314.1 GCA_021851625.1 Acidobacteriota bacterium
TTGCTGTCTGCGAGTCTTGCAGCATCAGACTGCCGTCGGACACGCGCAGCGTGGTGCTGAAGGAACCATCCACCGCAGCCACTTCCAATCGCTCCGTGCGCGCAAAGGACTCCGGCGCAACCGACTGCACAAAGAAGGTCAACCGCCCGCTCTGTGGCAAATCATTCGAGTTGGATACATGAATCGCTCCTTGCGTACCGCTTCCTGCCGTATCCATCTCTACCGCTTTGCTCAGCAACTGCACACGCGGGCGCGCCACCTGAACGATGATTGGCAAATCCAGCACGCGGCCATCCTGCAAAGTGACATGCAGCGTTGCCGCCGTATTCGGCTGCAAGGCTGCAAGCTTTGTCGCATCCTGCTTCTGCGCAGCGGGCACTTGCAGACGCAGCGTCTCCGCATTTCCATTCTGCGTCAACTCTCCCGGCATCAAGGGAACGCCCTGCAACTCCGCGCTCTGCACTTCGTTGAGATGCGCTCCCTCCAACTCCGCATCCGTGTCCCCGCTATGCAGCACAAAACCAGATAGCTTTGCCGCCTGCGTATAGACGCGCATTTTCACCGCATCGGCCTCTTGCATGGAGTACTGCTGCACGTGCATGAGCAGCGGCCCAGCGGCGGCGTTTTGCAAATTCGCACTCACTGCCAGCACACTCGGTGCATTTTGCTTCCACACCACTGGCACTGTCTGCTGCTGCGCATCCTTCATCGTGATCTGTTGCACGCAGGCCGCCGCACTCGATCGCAAATCAAACTCCGCCTTCGCTCCCGCAACGAACGCACTGCCCGCAATGGCGCTGCCCATCTCTGTTACCGGCTGCCACGTTACTGTGTGCGCAGGCTCCAGCAAAAATGTTGGCCCACGCCAGGCATCAAACCCCCACTCACCCTGCAAATATCCCTGCACTGGCGCATCCTGTCCGTGGCCCCTCGCCGCCTCCAATGCCGTTAGCGCCGCGGTATTCGCATCGGTCGAGGCAATCGCATAACCGCCGCGCTCTGCATCTGCGCTCACGGCCAGCATCGCCGGCTTGCCGCTCCTGGCGGCAATCTCCAAATGCACGTTGCGCGGATACGCTGTCGAAAAAACCAGCGGCGCTCCATCCACGGGCAGCAATAATTTTGGCGCTTGCAGGCAGAGCACATTGTCTCCATGCACTGCGTGCAATGGTGGCAATGCAGCCGCTTGCACCGCAGGCATGCCGATCACCAGCACTGACTTCGGCTTGCGAAAGGACGGCGGCGTACTCAGCTTTAGTTGCATTGCATCACCACTGTCCACCGTCAACGCAGGCAGATATTGATAGTCTGCCGTGTGCAGGCCGCCCATTAAATGCACCACATCCACAATCGCGCCCACGTACGGACTATAAGCACCGCCACCGCCCGCGCGACTGTAACTGAGTTGATTGAAAAGGTCGGAGGTGGTTCCAGTTGTCAGCGACGCCACCATCGACTGCGTGTGCCCATCGTCGAGAATCAGGCTGCCGCTGTTCTTGGTTAAACAACTCGGCTGATCCTCAGCGGGTTTGTCAAAACAGCTTGTGTCGATCTTTACACCCAGACTGCGCGCGAGTAGCTTGGAGCGCGCCTCCAGCCGATCTGGGTCGCTGGCCGCGATGGCTTGCACCGCATTCAAATATGTATCCACGCGCGTGCGTTCCAAACTGGCCACGTACAGGTCGCGCGAGGCGCGCACGAAGACACCGGGATTCCCTTCCACTGCGGAGCGCATCGTGCTGAAGCCGCCGCCCGTCTCCGGCGCCAGCAGCAACAGTAGATGCAGCGCACCCAGCGGAACGCTCAGGCGCAATCCATCCCGCTGCGCCGACTTGCTCCACGCCGCCGACTTGAAAAACCAATTCGCAGGCGGAGGATTTGTGGAGTTGCGCAAAAAGGCTGCAACCATTAAATAGTGCACTGCCTGCCCTGGCGGCGTATCCACGTGCAGCCAGATTTTGTCCGCAGGTAAAAGATTGGGCACCTCGGCGATGGGCAGCGTCTCACTGCCGCGCGTCACCGTTGCGTGCAACACGGGGCCGTCCAGATCAAAGGCCGCATCACAGAGCGCAACACCGCTCGATGCAAACAGGACAACCACACAGGCCAGGGCGCGAGGAGAAAATCGCATGCGACCATTGTAGATTCTCTGCGGAATGCAGGCTGGCCTGCCTGCTACAGTATGAATTTGGCTTGGGCTTGGCGGATGCACACAAACCAAAATTGCAGAGTCATTCTGAGCGACCAGCGGGAGCGAAGAATCCAGACGGTCAACGCTGTATGGACTGAGCCAACAGCCTCTGGATTCTTCGTCGCTGACGCTACTCAGAAGACTCCTTGCACAGCATCTTCAGTTGCACATATAGAATGCGCAAACACTGCGCTGGCCTGCCTGCGGCGAAAGCAGTACACTGGCGCTCAGACGCCTATGCCATCCGCCACACACGCACCCTCCGCCTCGAAACTTTCCGTCAGCCAGATCGCACCCACCGCCGTGCAGTCGGAGATTCGCGCCATGACCGTCGAGTGCGACCGCGTGGGCGGCATCAACCTGGCACAGGGCGTGTGTGACACAGAAATGCCCGCACAGGTTTCTGAAGCGGCCATCCGTGCCATTCGTGACGGGCACAACATCTACACACGCATGGAAGGCATCGCCACACTACGGCAGGCCATCGCACTCAAGCAGGAACGGCATAGCGGTTTGCGCTCCGATCCCGACACGGAGATTCTGGTCACCTCTGGAGCCACGGGTGGATTTCTTGCTGCCTGCATGGCGCTGCTCAACCCCGGCGATGAGGTTCTGCTCTTCGAACCGTTTTACGGCTACCATCGCAACACGCTGCAATGTCTGCGCATGCATCCGGTCGTAGTGCCGCTC
>JAJZCX010000315.1 GCA_021851625.1 Acidobacteriota bacterium
ATCTATACTGTTTATGCAGACGATCAAGCGCCTTGGTCAGTGTGTCATGCTGCACCTTGGCTCCACGCTTGAGCCGCGCCACCTTGCGCAACTTCTTCTGCGTCATGCCTGCATCTCCGGTGACGTGCATTGCCCCCACGCGTGCTGGTTTTCCCAATGTGATCTGAAAGGTGACATCCACCTGATTTTTTGTTGGAGCTGGCTGCGTGCTGGCGTGAATGACCGGCTCAAAGTATCCCGACTGCCGCAGCGATGTGCGCAAGGCCGCTGTGGCCCGCAGCAACGAGCGGCTGGTGAATCGGGAGCCAATCTCCAAACGCGTGGAGCGCTGCAACTGCGCGGCGAAGAGGTCTTGCCGAACGCCGGTAACGTAAACGCGATGCAGAAACATCTGCGGCGTGCCGTGAAAGGTGATCGCCACGCCTTGGTCCTGCACTGTTCCCTGCGCGGAGATCTGCGCATACAGCCCAGTGGCAAAGAGTTGGCGGATGCTGGCACGCAACGCGGATCGGGAAAAGCTCTGGCCCGGCTGCAAGGCCAGGTGCGCAGGTAACGGCGCTAACTCTGCTTCCGTGACCCCGTCAAAATGCAGTGCGGTTACAGTGTGGCCATCGAACGATGCCGTGTTTGCGATGGATGGAGAGATTGCCGGTGCGGATGCAGCCTGCGACTGCGCGGACCTTGCGCAGCAATGCGCAACGCACACCAACGCACAGCACAGCAAGAGACGCGCGCGCCACATCCGCACTCCGCCACTCGCTTTCGACATGCATGGATGCAACACCACTCTCACTCGGTTTGCTCGACGCGGGCTGCGCAGCCTGCGCACAGTCGCTTCTCTAACGATACGCAAAGCCTTCGCCTGCGTCGATACAATCCCCTCACAATTGCCGCCTGGAATCTACACCTATACTGGAACTGGGCGCTGCACCATGAACGAAACTTCTGAACCCGCGCAGTTGGCACCGGAACCACAGGGCGAACGCTACTCACGCCAGATATTGTTTGCAGGCATTGGCACGGAGGGACAGCAAAAGCTGGCCGCCGCGCATGTGGCCATCGTGGGCTGCGGTGCCACGGGAGCGGCCGTCGCCAGTCTGCTGGCCCGTGCAGGCGTGGGCACACTGACGCTCATCGACCGCGATTACGTGGAGTGGAGCAACCTGCAACGGCAGGTTCTCTTTGAAGAATCCGACGCAGCGCAGTGCCTGCCCAAAGCTGCGGCGGCACAGAGCAGAATTGCGGCCTTCAACCAACACATTCAAATCCACGCGCAAGTAGAAGACCTGACGCCCGGCAACATCCACGCACTGCTCGCACCTGCGCAGCTTGTTCTCGACGCAACTGATAATTATGAAACGCGCTACCTGCTCAACGACTACGCTGTAGAGCAGAATAAGCCCTGGATTTACGCCGGTGCTGTCGGAGCCTACGCGGTGACGATGAACATTTTGCCCGGCGAGACGGCCTGCCTAGCCTGCCTGTTCCCCGCCCAGCCCACGGGCACGGTCGAAACCTGCGACACAGCGGGCATCTTGAATCCTGCGGTCAACTTTGCCGCGTCGATTGAAGCCACCGAAGCGCTCAAATATCTGGTGGGCGCGCGCAGTGCGATGCGGCGCACCCTGCTGGCCTATGATCTGTGGCGCAATGAACGCTCGGAACTGGACGCTTCGCGGCCTCGCGCAGGATGCGTGGTCTGCGGAGAGCGAAAATTTCTGCATCTGGCTGGAGAAGCGCGACCGCACATCACACTCTGCGGACGCAACTCTGTGCAGATTCACGAACACCATCGGCCTGTGGACTTCGTCGAACTCGAAGCGCGGCTGCGACCGCATGGCACCGTGCTGCGCAACGCTCTGCTGCTGCGCTTTGAGCGCGGCGCGCACCGCATGACCGTCTTTCCCGATGGCCGCGCGCTGATCCAAGGCACAACCGATGTGGGCGTGGCGCGCAGCTTGTATGCGCGTTTCATTGGCAGCTAATTCGTCGTATCTTCCCGCTGTTTCCTGCTAGAATCACGAAGCATTCTCCAAGAGAAACCATGCACGCGAATCAGCCAGCCCAGTCCGCCACACCTATGCCAGAGCGCATCGTGCTCACCGGCTTTATGGGAGCGGGCAAGTCCACCGTGGGGCGCATCGTCGCCGAGCGACTGGGATGGGAGTTTGTCGATCTCGACGATGTAATCGTCGAGGCCGCAGGCAAGAGCATCGCAGCGCTCTTTGATTCCGTCGGAGAGACTGCCTTCCGCGCGCAGGAGCATCAGGCACTGCACAGTGTATTGGCGCGTCCTCGCATGGTGCTGGCGCTCGGCGGCGGAGCCATTGAGACCGCTGCCAACCGTGATTTGCTGCAAGCATCCGCCAGTACGCGCGTCGTGTTTTTGGAGGCACCGCTGGGCACGCTGCTGGAACGCTGCCAACAGCAGCAAGCGCAGCCGGGAGCTGCCGCGCGCCCCGTTCTGGCCGACTTGGAAAATCTTTTGCAACGCTTTACGCTGCGCCTGCCGCACTACCGCACGGCCCACATCACCGTGCGCACCACAGGCAAAGACGCCGCCAGCGTTGCGGATGAATTACTGCGCCAATTGCAGGCCGTGTAAAGTGCCCACAGAAGCCCAAAGCTGACTTGTGTCGTTCTGAATTCTGCAAACGACTCTGTCATCCCGACCGGAGTCCGCGTCAGCGGACGCAGTGGAGGGATCTGCGGTTGGCCACGCTGAAATGAAAACCGCAGATTCCTCGACTCGCTGCGCTCGCTCGGAATGACAAATCTTCTGAGAGAATTGCTTCAAACCTTTCTTTGCCATTGTTCAGGGAGGATTCCCGATGACACTTCCGCCGTCCGCTCCAATGGAAACTCCACAACACAATA
>JAJZCX010000316.1 GCA_021851625.1 Acidobacteriota bacterium
GAGCTTGCCATGGGGATCGAGCAACTCCAACTGCCCTTGGCGGGCGAAGTCCTGCGGCTCGACGTAGCCGGAGAGCCAGTCGCGGCTGAACTTGCGAACGATCACCTTTTTGCGACTGGACATGCGGCCTCTGGATGCGTGGAACTCTGCGCGCGCAGCGAAAGTAGGCTGCGGCCTCAACTTTGGATTGTCGCACGAGCCGCCGTTGGGTGCAGGTTGAATGGCCGCGCAGGCTAGGCGATTAGCCCGGAAACGGGCGGCGCGGATTTCAGTAGATAATCCCGTGAGTCCGTGCTATTATAGCAGGGTAGCTGCGCACAAAATGTACGTGTATCTCTATGGAAAGAATGGAGTTACCGGCTTAACCATCTTGCCGCTTACCCACCTCCGCACAGGGAATGCCTGATTATACGCATCTGCTAGACACCCGATTGACTCCCGGCCAAAAACACTCCCTTGATCTTGTGATCGGGGTGGCCAGAGCGCACGCCATGACGGTTTATTTGACCGGCGGCGCAGTGCGCGACATTATTAGCGGCTCTTCGGTGCGGGATTTGGATATATCCGTGCAGGGCAATGCGCTGAAGCTGCGCAAGGATTTGGAAAAGGCTGGGCTGACGCTGACCGGCGAACATGAGCCGTCGCGCACGCTCTTCTTTCTGTGGAAGCGGCACACGCGCTTGGAGGTTTCGAGCACGCGCACCGAGCACTTCCCCAAGCCGGGCCGGGTGGAGTACAAGCCTGCGGGAATTTTGGACGATCTGCGCCGCCGTGACTTTACCGCCAACGCCATGGCGCTCTCGCTGAATGAAGGCTCATATGGATTGCTGCTGGACCCGCTGAATGGCACGGCCGATATTCAGGCGCAGCATCTGCGACTGGCCAGCAATTATGGATTTCTGGACGATCCCATCCGGCTGGTGCGCGCCACGCGCCTGCTGACTCGCACAGGCTGGTCGCTGGACGAACGCACGAAGACGCGCTACGCCAACGCCAAGGAAGAGGACGTGATTGAACACATCACGGCCTATCAGCGCGGGTATGAGTTGGAGGAGATCGCCTACGAGGAAGATGCTCTGGCCGTGCTGCGCGCGATGGAGTCCGAGGGCTGGATGAAGCATCTGTTCCCTGCCTGGACGCACCACAGTGTGGATACTCCTGGGCTGCACAAGCTGCATGACCGGCACGTGCAATTGCTGATGGCCGGGCTGCACCCGGATGCGGCGGCAGCGGCCTTTACGCAATTGACGGCGAAGATGTCGTCGGCGAATCTGGGCGCGCTGAAGCGCTTGTTTCCGCGCAAGGGTTTGGTGCAGGATGCTGCGGCGCTGGAGCACGACGCCAAGGAATTCTCCAAGCATCTCTTTGCCAAAGAAAACGCCAAGCCCTCGCAGACGTGGCGGCTCTTCCACGGCGCGAATGCAGAGGCGGTGTTGTGGCTCTTCTTCACCGGCAAGGGCGCTGCGTTGTTGAACCGCTATGACAGCTTCTTTACCAAGTGGAATGAGGCGCGGCAAAAGCTGCCTTACGCCATTTTGCAGGAGATGCGCATCAAGCCGGAGTTGAATGGCTATGCGGAGATTCTGGACAAGATGACCTTCGCGTTTATGGATGGCGATCTGACCAGCGAGGAGACGATTCGCAAATTTCTGGAGCCGTTTTCACCGCCCGCGCCGCCACCGCCAGTTTCGTTGCGCAAGCCGCGCGCGGTCAAGCGCGTGGTCGCACCCAAGTCCAAGAAGAAAGCCGCCAAAGCTGCGCAGGCCGACGTGGCGCACGATCCAGCGGCATTGGCAGCCGTTGCCGCATCCGAGGCTGTTCCCGCAACAACGGCACCGGCGGCGGCGAAACCTGCTGGCAAAACTGCGGCCAAGGCTGAGAAAACAGCCAAGCCAGCAGTCGAGCAGAAATCCGCAGTGAAGACCGCGGCAAAAACCGCGCCGGCCAAAGCCGTGGCGGCCAAGGCAGCAAGCAAGAGCGCAGTAAAGAAGCCTGCGGCTGCTGTGAAGGCTGCAAAGCCGGTAAAGACGGCGAAGCCTGCGCCTGCGAAAAAGACTGCGACCAAGGCTGTGAAGAAGGTGGAGAAAAAGAAGCCCGCTGCGAAGCCGCAGGCAAAATCTCCGGCGAAGCCGCAAAAGAAAACAGCCAAGCCCGCCGCAAAGCCGACCAAGAAGGATCAGAAGAAGGCTGGCAAAAAGAAGTAGGTCGCGCTCAGATTACGGCAAGCCGGGAACGCGCTGCATGGGAATGGAATTGCACACAAAGTAGACAAGATTGGGTAGCAGCACAACGGGGATGGGCTAGATGCCCATCCCCGTTATGCGTTGACCAACCTGTGCGTTGGCAGGCCGCTGGCAACTTGAGCATTTCGGTCCGAGTATTCACACTGCCCAGAAAACGTCGTGGCTCGGAACTTTCCCAACTCAAGCCAAAAGCGGCTTGCATGGGGCACCTGCTGCCGAGAGTGTTCCCCTGCCTGCTATTGAGTCGCCACCGCGATCGCGCTGGCCGAAGACTCAGCTGTACCGGTCGGCATGGGCAGCAGCGTGCCCTCGCCGCCATTCACCCAATATGAGGCGGTTTGGGTCACATTGGCAGGGTAATCCACCAAAGCCCCCACCGCATACACATCGCCGCCCGAGACCGCGATCCCGGCGGCCCAAGAGGAGGCGGTAGAATCCGATATGTCGCTAGGCAGGGGCAACGACGTGGCCGCGCCGTTCAGCCAATATGCGGCGGCACCCAAGCCCCCGCCGTTCGTCCCACTTCCCGCCACATACACATCGCTGCCCGAGACCGTGATCGCGATGGCTTGATAATTTCCTGCCGAATCATTGGGGGGTATGGGCAGCGGCGTA
>JAJZCX010000317.1 GCA_021851625.1 Acidobacteriota bacterium
CTGCGTGGGCAGAATGTGCACGTAGACGATGTCGCCCACGCGCAGAAATTTTGTTGCCATGGAGAAGCCCGTCCACGCCCAGCCGTCGGAGTTGACGAGCACCGTGGTGTGGTTGCCCACGCGCACGGTGATCTCATACGGCAGAACGGCAATTACCAATCCATGCACATACATGCCCGGCGAGGGTGCTGTGTCCCAATCGGGATGATGGAATCCGGTGAGCGAACTGCCGCCTGCAATGGCGTTGAGCAGATGTCCCTTCCATCCATGACGGCGCTCATAGGCGGCCAGTCCATCGAGCACGGCCTGGCTAGCCGCGTGTTGCAGGTTGAGGTCGAGCGTGGTGTAAACGCGCAGTCCACCTTGGTGCACCGCCTCCTGTCCAAAGCGCTGATCGAGTTGCTCGCGCACTTGCTCTGCAAACCACGGCGCGGCGGTGTTCGGCGGGGGTTGGATGTGCAGACCGAGTGGCGTGGCCTTGGCGGCCTCGGCCTGCTGCTGCGTGATGAGGCCGTCGCCGAGCATGGAGTTGAGCACGATGTTTCTGCGTCGCAGCGCGCGCTCTGGGTGCGTGATGGGCGAGTAGTAGACCGGGCCGCGCGGCAAGGCAGCCAGCAGCGCCGCTTCGGGCAAGGTGAGTTGCAGCGCTGGTTTGCTGAAGTAGTATTCCGCGCCGGCTTCAAACCCATAGACGCCCTGGCCCAGATAAATCTGGTTGGCGTAGAGAGTGAAGATTTGTTCCTTGGTAAAGTTGCGCTCGATCTGGATGGAGAGGAAGACCTCTTGCAGCTTGCGGCGGAAGGTGCGATCCGGCGAGAGAAAAAGATTGCGCGCCAGTTGCATGGTCAGCGTGGATGCGCCCTGCGCCCGGCTGTCTTGGCGCAGATCGCGCCAGGCCGCGCCCGCCACGCGAAAGAGGTTGATGCCCCAGTGACGCTCAAAATTTTTGTCTTCGATGGAGATCACCGCTGCGCGCAGAAGCGGAGGAATATCGTTGTAGCCAACCACCACGCGGCGCTCCAGCGCGAAGGAGGCGAAGACCGTGCCGTGCACGTCATACAAATTGGTGACGACGCTGGGGCGGTAGCGTTCCAACTCCGTAATCTGCGGAAGGTCCACGGAGTCCACCAGCATGAGTCCGCTGAGCGCGCCAAAGGCTGCGGCCAGCAGAGCCAGCAGCAGAAAGGCTGTGCCGCCGGCCAGCTTTCTATGCCGCGGCGTTGGCGGAAGAAAGCCGCGGCTGCTGTTTTCAAATGCGCTTGGCTGGGGCGAAAAGAATTTCAATCTTCGGCTCGGCGCTGGCAGGTGCTCGGTTTACTGCGTTCCCGCAGGCTTCTTCTGCAATTGTTGCAGCGCAGTGTGCACTTGCCAGTCGGAGTCTTCCAGCGGCGTGTTGCTGGAGGGCTTTACCGTCGCGGGGGGTGCTGCGCCAGCATTTGCGGCGGAGTCTGCGTTGGCGATTTCCGTCGTGCCCGCTTCCACGTTGGGCTGCACACCTTTTTCTTGAATCACAATGCCCGATGGACTTTCATATTTCGCAACAGCCAACGCGATCATGCCGCCATCCTGCATGGGGAACTGACGCAGCAGCACGCCGGAGCCAAAGGTGGGTTCGCCCACAACATCGGCGCGCTTGTCGTCGAGCAGTGCGGCGGCCACCAACTCCGCTGGGCCAGAGGTCCCATGGTTGACTAACACGGCCAGCGGCGCGGCGGTGACAAACTTCTTTGGGTCTGCGGTGAGGATTTGCTTGGGAACGGTCTGGCCTTCGAGTTGCGTCAGCGTTCCGGTTTGCACGAAGGCATTGGCCAGCCACAGTGCGGAGTCGTTGTCGCCCTCGGCCACATCGCGCAGATCCAGCAGCACCTTCTGCTGCTTGTTTTTCTGCATCGCGTGTAGGTGTTCGATCACGGTATGCACGCGATTTTTTGTGAGCCGATACGGTCGCAGGTACAGCACGCTGCCATTGCTCATGGATGTGGCTTCGACAGGCGGATAGGACAAAATCTGGCGCGTAAGCGTGACCGTGTCCGGAACGGAACTGGTCGGGCGAATGACGCTGATGTTGACGGTGGAACCCGGCTGGCCGTTGAGGAGCGCGCGGATCATCGTGGCCGACAGCACACGCGTGCTCTTGCCATCCACGGCCTCGATCACGTCATCCTCTTTAATGTTGGCCTTTTCCGCTGCGCTGTCCGGCTCGACGGAAACGACGGTGGCGTAGCCAAATTTTTTGGAGATGTCCAAGCCCACCTGCGCCGGGCCGGCCTTTTGCAGCGCCAGATATTGCTGGTACTCCTTGGCGGTCATGTAGCTGGATTCTGGATCGAGACCTTCGAGCAACCCGTGCAGCGCGCCCGCGGTCACCTTGTCGATGCGCGGCGTGACTACGTAGTCATTCTGGATGTGCTGCAGCACCTCACTGTAGACCTCCATCTGCCGATAGGCGTTCGGGGCATCGCTGGAGGCGCGCACATTTCCCGGAAGATAGCCGGGCAGAAATCCGCCGACAAAGACAAAGGCGGCCAGCAAAGTGGACAGGGCAAGCAGCGTGAGTTTCATGGCCTTGGGCATGGGTGCGGCGCGGCGCTCCAAATCCGCTGGGTGTAGTGTACATCGCTGCCGTGTGTGGCTGGGGAGATTCGGCTGGAAGTGCGTGCGCGGTTGCGCGAGGGGGAGGGTTTGGTGGCGGCGGACAGAATCGAACTGTCGACCTACGGGTTATGAGTCCGTCGCTCTAACCATCTGAGCTACGCCGCCGGTTGCGCTTGGCTTCATTTTATCAGGTGCGCCGCTTCTGCGGAGGTGCTCGCACCCGTCGATTCCATGTCTAGCAGATTGTTGAAGCGG
>JAJZCX010000318.1 GCA_021851625.1 Acidobacteriota bacterium
CAGATGCGCGGAGAATTGCAGACCGCGCTCGATCGTGGCGACAATGACAATCTGATTCTGCAAAGTTTTGTGCAGAAGTATGGCCCCACGGTGCTGGCCGCGCCACCGGCCACGGGCTTTGATCTGGTCGCGTGGGTCACGCCCGGCGTGCTCTTCATTCTGGCCACGCTGGGAACGGCGCTGCTGGTGCGACGCTGGCGGCAAGGCGCTGCGGCTCCAGTCGCAGAAGTCGAAGGCCAGCCGCTCGACGATCTGCATGCGCGCATCCGCAAGGAGACCGAACTATGATTCTCGCCGCCTGCGCTCTGTTGTTGATTGCCTGCTTTGCCTACGTCTTCTCCGTTCCCAATGTGGCTGCGGAACAGCGTCAAAAAACGCGCTTGGATTTTTTGCGCGAGCGCAAAGATGTGGTCTACGAAAACCTGCGCGATCTGAATTTTGAGCACAGCGCTGGAAAATTTCAAGAAGAGGATTATCGCGCGCAACGCGCCTTGCTAGAAAATGAAGCCGCAGAGATTCTGTCCGAGATGGACACGCTCGAAGCTCTCTCCAGCGCAGAGCGCGGCACAACATAGGAGTACGCCTTCGCCCATTTTGTTATTTCTGCCGAATCGCTTGAAGAGCAAGTGCATCAAGAAAAAAATTGTCATTCCGAGCGGAGCGCAGCGCAGCCGAGGAATCTGCGGTTCATAGCAACAACGAAGCATCGTACATTCAGATGTTGGAGTTTATCCGCTATGCCAGGTGCCCCATTCAAGCCGCCTTTTGGCTTGAGTGGGGGAAGGTCAGTACCGTGACTCTTTCCCCACCGTGAACACACGAGCCGAAAATACGCTAGAAGCATTTGCAGAGAAAGATATTTCGTCATTCTAGGTCAACATATATGCCCCCATCCCGCCGGCCAGCGCCAAAGGAATCGACACAGACCATGCCCACGTTTTGCAAAATTGTACGCACCCTTCGCCGCGCTCCACGCGCCGCTGCGGCGCTGATCGCCCTTTTGATTCTGGCCGCGCCCATGGCGCTGGCCGCCTCCATCAGCGGCACAGTCACCAATCGCACCAACGGCAAACCCTCCGCGGGTGATACCGTCACGCTGATTCGTTTGGCGCAAGGCATGCAAGAGGCCGCGCACGCGACCAGTGACAGCCACGGCCACTACACGCTGCAAATCTCCGACTCCGACACCATGCACTTGGTGCGCGTTACGCATGAAGGTGCCAACTACTTCCAGCCCGTGCCGCCGGGAACCACCAATGCTGATGTCGATGTCTACGACGCTGCGCCCAAAGTGAACGGTGTCAGTTTGGAGGCCGATGTGCTGCGTATTGAGAGCGGCGACGGTGGTCTGCGCGTTGTCGAAAGTTTCTTCATCAAAAATGATTCCGCTCCGCCGCGCACACAAATGAGCGCGCATCCCTTTGAGTTTTACATTCCCGCAGGTGCGCAAATCACCGGCTCCGCCGCGCTCGGCCCGGGGGGAATGCCCGTGCAATCTGCGCCCGTTCCGCTCGGCGACCCCGGCCATTACACCTTTATCTTTCCGCTGCGCCCCGGCGAGACGCGCCTGCAGTTGAGCTATCAACTGCCCTACTCCGGCGCACAAACCTTTTCGCCAAAGTTAACGATGGCCGCTGACAACTACGCCATCATGTTGCCGAAGGCCATGCACTTCGTGCCCGCTTCGCCCGCCACCTTTCAATCGGTGAATGAGGATGTGAACGCGCAGACCTATCTGGCCAAGAATCAGAAGCCCGGCGCACAGCTTGCCTTCAAAATCTCCGGCACTGGCCAGCTTCCGCAGGAGTCAGCGCAGGGCGATCAGAGCAGTGGCAGCGCGCAACCCTCCGGCCCCATGCAGGAAGGTCAAGGCGGTTCTGCATCCGCCGCCAATGACACGCGCCCCGGCGGTGGATTGGGCACGCCCATCGACACACCCGACCCGCTCAGCAAATACAAGTGGTGGATTCTCGCCGCTGTCGGCGCATTGCTCGCCGCAGGCGCGGGCATTCTGTTGCGGCAGTCTGCGCAGTCAACCTCCGCTACACCGGTGAGCGTGGGCGCGAACGCTCCCAAAGGCTCGGTATTGATGCTCGCGCTGAAAGAAGAATTGTTCGCCTTGGAAACCGAGCGGCTCGAAGGAAAAATCTCGCAGCAGGAGTACGACCGCGTCAAATCCGCGCTCGAAGCTGTGCTGCAACGTGCGCTCAATCGTCAGGCGGGGAAGGTACCCCCACCCACTGCGTAATTGCGGCAAGGTCGAAAGCAACGATCACACATCAAAAGGGGTCATTCTGAACGCAGCGTAGCGCAGTGAAGAATCCAGACGGTGCAGGTATTGTTGTTGCAGTCCTCACTCTTTGGATTCTCCGCTCCTGATCGTCGCTCAGAATGTCGCTGCGTGGTTGGTGAAGAATGCGCAACCAATGCTTTGTCATTCCGAGCGAGCGAAAGCGAGTCGAGGAACTGCGGTTCCCTTGATGCCCTAGCGCGCGGCGCCTGCCGCCACTTCGGCAAAGGTCAAATTCACCGCGGAGTTCTTCGTTGCCGCTGTCCAATCCAAAAACAGGCGCGCGTAGCTGGCCGTGATGTACTCGCTTTGCGCTACGCCCAGCCGCGCTGCCGTCGCATCAATCCACTCCGCCGCGCCTTCCAACTCCGCGTACACGCCAATTGGCGTCTCATCCAACACCAACTGCCCTTGCCCGTCGCTGTACTCCGTGCGCCACTTTTCATACACAAACGAAACCTGATAGCCGAGACTGGCAAAGACCTTCACCAGTGCCTCGCCATCGGCGAGTTCTGTTTCCGTCTCCAAGCGATGTTTGTGCGGC
>JAJZCX010000319.1 GCA_021851625.1 Acidobacteriota bacterium
TGCATCCATGGCGGCATCCCCCATGGATGCCGCAGCGCATCCAGCCAAACATGCCCAGGCAGGCAGTACGTCCCAGCGCTTCAACGGGAACCTCGCCTATGAGTATGCGGATAAATTTGTCGCCTGCGGGCCGCGCTGGATCGGAAGCCCCGGCCACGTCTGCGCTGAAAACTTTTTGCAGCAGACCTTTGCCAAAGACAATCTGGAAGAGGACACCTTCACCGCCAGCACGCCCATCGGGCCGCTCACCATGCATAATTACATTGTCCGCTTCCCCGGAAAAAAGCCCGGCGTCATTGTCGTCGCCAGCCACTATGAGACGAATTATTGGCTGCGCAATACATCCTTTGTGGGTGCCAATGACGGTGGCGCAACCGTCGGCCTGCTGGTGGAGATGGGCAATCTACTGCGCGGCCACACACTCGACGGCTACAGTGTTTGGCTGGTGTTTTTCGATGGAGAAGAATCCATCCAATCCAACTGGACAGATGAGGACTCACTCTATGGCAGCCGTCACTTGGCAGCGCGCTGGGAGCGCGATGGCACCCTGAAGCAAATCAAAGCCTACATGCTCACCGACATGATCGGCGACAAGCAACTCGATATTTGCCGCGAAACCAATTCCACGCCTTGGCTGGAAGACCTGATCTACAAGGCCGCGCAGCAGGACGGCTACGCGCAATATTTTTTTGAGAACAGCAACAACGTGGAAGACGATCAGCTTCCATTTGTAAAGCGCGGCGTACCAACAGCGGACATCATCGACATCGACTACGGCCCGCGCAGCGTGATGCATCCTGAAGGTTACCACCACACGCCCGAAGACACGATGGACAAGATCAGCGCACACAGCCTGACCGTCTCCGGCCAGACAGTGATGACGGCGATTCAATTGCTCAATCAACGCTGAACTTCCAACTCGCTTGCAGGACACTGCGAACCCTGCACGATCTCTTATCCCATGTCATCCAATGCGGCGTTGATATCTTCCACACGCTGCAAGGCTGCATCAATGTTGGGCAGGATATTCTGCCGCCCAACGTGCGTAAGAAAATCTGCCTGCTCCAACATGCGCGCCGGCTGGTCGAGTGCGCCACATAGTAGCAGCGTCCGCCCAGATTTTTTCAGCCGTTCCGCCAGCTTTTCCAGTGCATGCATTCCTGTTGCATCAATCGCAGTCATGTTGCGCAATCACACGATCACGATCATGGGAAATTCATTTAGGTTCGCCGTGGCCTCCGCCAGCTTGTCGGTGGTACCGAAGAAAAATGGCCCATGAATACGCAGAATAGCCACGTTGATGGGTACCTGCTTGTCCTGCAAAACATGCACGCGCCCCCCCTGAATGTACTCGTCCGTGACAACAGTGACGGTTGTGGTCTCGGCAATGCGGTGGATGTAAAGCAGCGCAGCCAGCACCATGCCCACCTCAACGGCGATCGTCAGATCCGCCAGCACGGTGAGTAGAAATGTTGCTGCCCAAACGGCAATATCCGCCCAAGACAAGCGCAGGATGGCTTTGATTTCGCGCCATTCGCCCATGTTGTAGCAGACGACCATCAATACCGCAGCCAGCGTAGCCAGCGGAATGAAGCGCGCCAGCGGCGCTGCCGCCAACAACAGCACCAAAAGCGTCACAGCGTGCACGATTCCTGCGACCGGGCTTCTTGCTCCCTTGCGAATGTTCGTTACCGTGCGCGCCACTGCGCCGGTTGTCGGCATTCCTCCAAACAGTGGCGATGCGATGTTGGCCAAGCCTTGCGCAACCAGCTCGACGTTGGAATTGTGCTTGGTTCCACTCAAACCATCTGCAACCATGGCAGAGAGCAGGCTCTGAATCGCGGCCAGCAAGGCAACGGTCATTGCGGCTGGCAAAAGAGGGGCAATCTGACTGGCATGCAACACAGGCAATATGATCTTCGGGAAGCCGGACGGAATGCCACCATACCGTGAGCCAATTGTCTCGACCGACAAATGCAATCGCGTGGCAATTCCCGTGCAGAGTACCACGGCAACAATAGAAGCAGGGATTCTTTTTGTCCAACGCGGCAACAGCAGTATGACAGCTAGCGTTCCCAATGCCAAAGCCAGCGCCGATGGCGTCAGAGCAGATATTCCATGCACAATTGCAACCATGCGTGGAAGAAATGCACGCGGAGATGTACCCATGCGTAGACCAAAAAATTCCCTGATCTGCGTGGAAGCGATCAAAATTGCAATGCCATTCGTAAAGCCAATCGTTACGGGTCGCGGAATATATTGGACGGCTGCGCCCAGTCCCGTCAGGCCCATGCCGATCAAAATGCAGCCAGCCATCAGCGTAACCAACGCCAAGCCCGACACACCATACTTGGCCAAGATGCTGGCAATAATCACGACGAACGCGCCAGTCGGCCCGCCAATTTGCATGCGGCAACCGCCCAGGGCTGAGATCAAAAATCCACCCACAATGGCGGTGTACAGGCCAGCCTGCGGTGGCAGTCCCGACGCAATGGCAAAGACCATCGCCAACGGCAACGCGACCGAACCCACGGTGAGGCCCGCGAGCAGATCGGCGCTGAAGTCCGCGCGCGTGTAGGTGCGCAAACACAGCACCGATGCAGGAAGCCAGTTTGTGAATCGCTTCACCGGTGTGCCTTCTCCGCACGCCCCATGGCCTTCAGCGTGGCCAGTTCCTCGCTCATGTGCGCGTGGAAATAGCGGCGCATCAGATCCAAGACATCGAGAATTAGAGGGTCGCGCACGCTGTAAAAAACCTGATTGCCTTCCTTGCGCCCCATCACAATGTTTTTTGTACGCAAGACAGACAGGTGCTGCGAGGCATTCGCC
>JAJZCX010000320.1 GCA_021851625.1 Acidobacteriota bacterium
AGGATGAAGCGGATCGGGTTGAGCGTGGCGTTGCGGTCTGTGGTGTGGTTGCCGGGGATGTGGTTGGCCTTCGGAGTGGCTGTTTGGCCGTTGACCGCGGTTGCACAGGGGGTGCCTTCGGCGGGGACGGCGCAATGCGGTGCGGGCGGCTATCGCGTGGTGGCTACGCGGTGGGATGCCGTACTTGGCATGGGTTGGGAGTTGCGCCAGAGCTGCACACATCCAGAGTGGCCGACGCGCGCGGTTGCGGTGGGCCAACGGGCAATGGGCCCGGTTGCGCAAAACGGGTTTCTCGGGCCGGTCGCAGTTGCGCCGTCCGTACAGCCCTTGCTGGTCCATGCGGGAGAGCGCGTGCGACTGTGGTCGCAGGATGCGATGGTGCGCATTGAGATGAGCGGAGTGGCCGAGCAGTCGGCGCGCAGCGGGGAGAGCGTGATGGTGCAGATCACGCGGCAGAACGACGGAGCGGGGACGACGGTGGAGAGCGTGACGGGAACCGTGCGCGGGCCCGGAGACGTGGAGATGGAGCCATGAAGATGCGGGCGGGTCGGTGGAGGGATTCTGCGTGGAACGCAGCACTGCAAGCGTGCCGAGCGCATGAGGGAAGAGATGGCATGTTCCTGCCGGCGTGTGTCGTCGAACGAAACAAGAGAAGAGATCTGCCAGCGCGAGTGTCGGCCGGATGCGTCGGTGTGTTGCTGATTCTGCTGGCACCATGGGGCATCAAGGCGCAATCGCCCGCGACCAGTGCAATTCCACCGACACCGCCGACATCTGAGGCGCCCTCCGCACCCGCTGTACCCACGATCTCCGCGCTTCCTGCCGCCGCCGTGGCCCCGACAGCACTCGCGACACCTGCGATTCCCGCTGTTGCCGCGACGCCCGCAACACTGCAGCCCCCTGCACCACCGCCAGCGAGTGCGGTTCCCACGCCGCCTGCAATTTTCACTCCGCCTGCAATTCCCGCTGCCCCTGCAACAACCTCTGTTGCTGCACCGCCTGTGGCGCATGCAAAGGGAAAGGCCAAACGCGACTCGAAGTCCACGGGCCTGGGCAGCGATCCGGCCACGGCTTCGCTGGATGCGTATCTGGCGCGAGTGCGGCGGGACAACACGGCCGTGCAGACGACCTCGGGCGCGATCTGGACGGACTCGGGCCGGCTGACGCAGATGTCGTCGGATGTGCGTGCGATGCGGCCGCACGACCTGATCTCGGTGATCGTATCGGAGAACCTGGCGGCGGAGGCGGATGGGACGGTGAAGAACTCGCGCGCGTCGAATGCAAATTCGGGAATCTCTGGGTTGATCGGCACGCTGCATAGCGGCAATGCATTGCAAAACCTGGTGAACCAGACATCGGCGTCTGCGCTGAACGCGCAGGGCGCGAGCGCGAGCAACTCCAGCCTGACGACGACGCTGGGCGGGCAGGTGGTGGAGGTGTTGCCCAACGGGATGCTGGTGATCGAGGCGGCGCGGCAGGTGGAGTTTGCGCAACAGGTGCAGACGATCGTGCTGCACGGGCTGGTACGGCCGGAGGACATCTCGCAGCAGAACCAGGTGCTGTCGACGGCGATCTCCAGCCTGGAGGTCCAGGTGCGGGGCAAGGGGATCATCAACGACTATACGCATCGGCAGAATGTACTGGTGCGGTTTCTCCAGAACATTCTGGTGTTCTAGCTCGGTTGTCGTGTCGGTGGGAGGGGTGTTGGGATGCGACGCAGTGTGATGGTTCTAACGGTGTTGCTGATGTGTGCGCGGGCGTGGGCGGCGGGAGACGCGCCGCAGCGGGAGGCGCGCATCAAGGACATAGCGACGGTGCAGGGCGTGCGCAACAACCAGTTGGTGGGCTACGGGATTGTGGTTGGGTTGGCCAACACTGGGGACAGCCAGTTGACGGTGTTCTCGACGCAGACGCTGGCCTCGATTCTGCTGCGCATGGGAGTGAGCGTGCCTGCGGCGTCGATTCTGGTGAAGAACCTGGCGGCGGTCTTTGTGTCTGCGACGATGCCACCGTTTGCGCGGCCTGGGGCGCAGCTTGACATTACGGTCTCCTCGGCGGGAGATGCCAGCAGCCTGGAGGGAGGCGTACTGCTGATGACGCCGTTGTATGGGGCCGACGGGAAGATCTACGCGCAGGCGCAGGGGCCCCTGGTGGTGGGCGGCTACACTGTGAGCCTGAATGGAAACACCAAGCAGTTCAACCATCCTACGACAGCGCTGGTGCCGTTGGGTGCGACGGTGGAGCGCGGCATTGCGGTGCCCCTGACCAACCTGACCAGCGTCTCTTTACTGTTGAACGAGGACGACTTCAAGAGCGCGGAGGCGGTGGCATCGGGGATCGACAAGGAGCTGGGGACGAGCGTGGCACGAGCGGTTGACAGCCGTACGGTGGAGATCCAGGTGGCACCGGGCGAGGACGTTCCCGAGCTGCTGGCACGCGTGGAGGCGATCGAGGTCCCGTTCTATCCGCGCGCGAAGGTGGTGGTGAACGAGCGGACGGGGACGGTTGTGATCGGCGGATCGGTGGTGCTGCAGCCGGTCTCGATCCTGCATGGCGGGCTGGCGGTGAACATTGTGAGCGAGTTCCAGGTCTCGCAGCCAAACCCCATGGCTACTGGGACCACGCAGACGGTGCAGCAGACGCAGGTGAGCGCGAAGGACAAGCCGGTGAACCGGATCGAGCTGAAGCAGGGGGCGACGGTGGACGACCTGGTGCGCAGCCTGCAGGCGATCGGCGCCTCGGCACGGGACGTGATCTCGATCCTGCAGGCGATGTCGACGGCTGGAGCGCTGGAGGCGGAGTTGATTGTG
>JAJZCX010000321.1 GCA_021851625.1 Acidobacteriota bacterium
GAGGCTTGCTGGGCGATTCCCGCGTCCGAGGAAACGGCCATCCACGGCGCATGGGAAAAGGCTCCCGGCGAAGAGATGTTTGCGCAGGTGGAGCGTGTGCTGGGTGCGCTGCCGCTCATCGCAGAAGACCTGGGCGTGATTACGCCGGAGGTCGATGCGCTGCGCCAACGCTTCCAATTGCCGGGAATGCGCGTGCTGCAATTTGGCTTTGGCAGTCGCGGTGCGCACATGCACCTGCCGCATCGTTTTGTGGAGAATTCCGTCGTCTACACCGGCACGCACGACAATGACACCACGCTGGGCTGGTGGCGCACGGCCACAGAGGCAGAGCGCGTCGCCGTCGCCGCCTATCTCCATCCCAGCGGAGAATTTGGCGAAGCCGGCATCGTCTGGGCGATGCTGCGCGCCGCGGCAACTTCCGTCGCGCGACTGTGTTTGTTCCCTTTGCAGGATGTTTTGCAGCTTGGCAGCGAGGCGCGCATGAACACGCCCGCCGTGCCGCGTGGCAACTGGGCTTGGCGTGTTGCGCCCGGTGCGCTGCATCCAGAGATGGCCGCCTCGTTGGCGGCTCTGATGCAGGCGACCGACCGTGATGCTCCGCCCGTCTGAACACTCGTGCAACATTTACCCACAGCAGGAGGGAACTACAATGAAGATTCACATTCAAGGAGAGAAGATGCCGATTTCCGGGGAAGCCATTCGCATGATGAACTACGCCGAAGATATTGCCACCACATTGCGCCGCATCTTGATACTGGCTCCATCGCTGACTGCCGACGAGCGCCGCCGCGTCCTCGATCACATGCAGAGCCTGACGCCCAGCTACGATCAGGTGGTCACAACGCTGGGCAGCAAGTAGACGGATTATTTGCTGCGTGCGTCGGCTTCGGCCAGCGTGCGCAGCACCTGCTCCGCTGCGCGGTCGATGGCCGTTGTCGGCGCTGCATCCATCGCGGGCGATGTGGGCATTTGTAGCGCCGTGCGCACGCCTGCCAATGCGTGCAGCATCGCGGAGCGCTCGGCTCCATCCCGCAGTAGCGGCTGCAAATTCTGTGCCAGATTCTCCGCCGTGAACTCACTTTGAATCAGCTCTGGCACAACGCGCGCACCCGCGATTAAATTCGCCATGGCCACATGCGGCACATGCACCATGCGCTCTGCCACAGCGTAGCTGAGCGCCGAAAGTCGATAGACCACAACAAAGGGATTGCCTGCCAGCGCTGCTTCCACCGTGGCCGTGCCGCTGGCCACGATGCTTGCCCGCGCATGATGCAGGGTGGCGCGCGCATCGGGAACCACCGTCACCGCAACAGGCGCTCCGATCTTTGTGCACGCGCTCTGCACCTGCTGGCGCACCCACGCCGCATCCAGCGTAGCCGCCGCAGGCAGAACATATTCATACTGCGGGCCAAGCAGCGCTGCTGCGCGCAGCATCTCCGACAGGTTGAGTCGTAGCTCTTTGTTGCGACTGCCGGGCAACAGGCCGATCCATGGTTTCGCTGCGTCCAGTCCATGCAGGTGGGCGAACGCCGCGCGCGTCACCGCAGGCGGGGGCACATCGGCCAGCGGATGCCCAACGAATGTCGCATCCACGCCGCGCTCACGGTAATACGCTTCTTCAAAGGGAAAGATGACCAGCATCTTCGTTACGCGCTCGCGCACCCAGCGGATGCGGTGCTGCTTCCAAGCCCAAAGCTGCGGGCTGACGAAGTACACGACAGGAACGTCCAGCTTGCGCAAATGCTCTGCCAGTCGAAAATTTACATCGGGAAAATCAATGAGCACGGCGAGGTCGGGCTTGCGTTCGCGAATGCTGCGCACCAGCGCACGATATTTTCCGTAAATGGCAGGCAGATGACGCACCACCTCCGTGATGCCCATGACCGCAATCTCTTCCGCGCGCACGATGCGCTCGCAGCCTGCGGCTTCCATCTGCACGCCACCCAAGCCAAAGAAGTGCGCTTGCGGCAGACGCGCGCGCAGTGACTCGATGAGCATCGCGCCGTAGCGCTCTCCGCTGGCCTCGCCTGCGGCGACAAAAATATTCGGTGCGGTCATTGTGCGGTAGGCGCAGAGGTAGCGCACGCCAAGGCAGCCTGCGGAGTTACCATGGAAAACGGCTGCACCTCTCCCCGTTCGATCCAATGCAAACGTCCTTCCAGTTTGTAATGGCGGAAGACAGCCTCCACGTCTGCACGCGATTCAGAATAGTGCTTCCACCCATCGAAATGCACGGGGACAATGCGTGCTTCCGGGAATGCTATGGCAGCTTTGATCGCATCCTTGGCCGTCATTGTCAGGGGGAATGTGCCGACGGACTGAACGCGGGCCGCTCCCAAGAACAGCACGGCCGTGTGGATGGAAAAGCGGCGAGCCACCTCAGCCACACCCTTGTACCAGACCGTATCCCCGGATATGTAAATGGATCTCTCAGGTATATCCAGCAGGGTCAATACAAACCCAGTGACCGGACCTCGATCCATGTTGGATGGTCCATGCCGCGCAGGGGTACCCGTGATGCGTAAGGTGCGTCCGTCCGGTGTGGGTAAATCCACGCTTTGCCAAGGAACAAGGCCAAGGGCTTGATTTCCCAATCGTGCTGCGCCAGCCTCGGTGGTCAGAACCATCTTAGTCGTCGCAAGCAACTGTCTGCCAGAGTGGTCGAGATTGTCCGCGTGATGATCGTGACTAAGCAGCACGGCATCCGTTATACCTATAGAACTGGCTGGAATGGCAGGTCCAGAGATTTTGCTTAACGTGACCGTACCGGTGGTGTAATTGCCGCCTGCTACTTCGAAGGTTGGCT
>JAJZCX010000322.1 GCA_021851625.1 Acidobacteriota bacterium
GCCAGACCACATTAAGCAGCGCCTGCTCGGCCACTGGGGTTCCGATCCCGGCCAAAGTTTTCTGTGGGTGCATCTGAACCGGCTCATCAAAAAATATGACCTCAACATGATCTACATCTCCGGCCCCGGCCACGGCGCGCCGGCCACGCTGGCCAACGCATATTTGGAGCAGACCTACTCCGAGGTCTACCCGGCCATTAGCCGCGATGCAGAAGGCTTGCAAAAATTCTTTCAGCAATTTTCCTTTCCCGGCGGCATCGGCAGCCACTGCACGCCAGAGACGCCCGGTTCCATTCATGAGGGCGGCGAACTCGGCTACAGCCTTGCGCACGCCTTTGGCGCGGTCTTTGACCATCCTGACCTAATCGCAACCGTTGCCGTTGGCGACGGCGAGGCCGAGACTGGCCCGCTGGCCACCTCGTGGCACTCCAACAAATTTCTCAATCCGATTCGTGATGGTGCCGTGCTGCCTGTGCTGCATCTGAACGGATACAAAATCGCCAATCCCACATTACTCGCGCGCATCTCCGCAGAGGAGTTGGAGCATCTCTTGCGCGGCTACGGTTGGACGCCCCACTTTGTCGAAGGCGACGATCCCGCCATCATGCACCAGAAAATGGCCGCCACGCTGGAGCAGTGCGTCGTGGACATCCGCGCCATTCAGCAAACCGCGCGTAGCACAAACAGTGCAGAGCGTCCGCGCTGGCCCATGATCGTGCTGCGCACGCCCAAGGGCTGGACCGGGCCGAAGGAGGTCGATGGCCACAAGGTCGAAGGCTTCTGGCGCGCGCATCAGGTTCCCATCACCGACCCGGCCACCAACCCGGCACATCTGCGCCAGCTTGAGGCGTGGATGCGCAGCTACAAGCCGGAAGAACTCTTCGATGCGAAGGGCGCGCTCATTCCTGCGCTGCAAGCCTTGCCGCCCACCGGCACGCGCCGCATCAGCGCCAATCCCCATGCCAACGGCGGCTTGTTGCGCAAGCCGCTGCGCCTGCCTGATTTCCGAGAATACTGCGTCCCTGTCGCCAAACCAGGCACCACGGAGGCCGGATCCACCGAAGTGCTCGCGCATTTCTTGACCGAGACGATGCGCAAAAATCCCGACAATTTCCGCGTCTTTGGCCCGGATGAGACCGCCTCCAATCGCTTGCAGGCCATTTACGCAGCCAGCAAAAAAACCTGGCTCGCCGACTACAAACCCGAAGATGCCGATGGCGGCGAACTGGCCACGGATGGCCGCGTCATGGAGATGCTCAGCGAGACCACGCTCGAAGGCTGGCTGGAGGGCTATCTGCTCACCGGACGTCACGGCCTGCTCGCCACGTATGAATCCTTCGCGCACGTCATCGACTCCATGATGAACCAGCACGCCAAGTGGCTGGAGAAGTCCAAGACGGAAGTGCAGTGGCGCGCGCCCATCGCCTCGCTCAACATTCTCATCACTTCGCTTGTTTGGCGACAAGACCACAACGGCTTCACGCATCAAGACCCCGGCTTTCTCGATGTGGTCACCAATAAGAGCGCTGCCGTCACGCGCATCTATCTGCCGCCGGATGCCAACTGCCTGCTCAGCGTGGCCGATCATTGTCTGCGCAGCACGGATTACATCAACGTCATCGTGGCCGACAAGCAACCGCACCTGCAATACCTCGACCGCGAGGCCGCCATCTTGCACTGCACCAAGGGCGTGGGCATTTGGGATTGGGCCAGCAGCGATGCGGGCGAGGAGCCGGATGTGGTCATGGCCTGCGCGGGCGACATTGCCACCATGGAGTCGCTGGCCGCCACGGCTCTGCTACGCCAGCGCCTGCCCGGCATCAAAATCCGCTTCGTCAACGTCGTCGATCTCTTCCGTTTGCAGCCGGACACAGAGCATCCGCACGGCCTCAGCGACCGCGACTTCGACTCCATCTTTACGCAGGGCGCGCACATCATCTTTAATTTCCACGGCTATCCGTGGCTCATCCACAAGCTCACCTACCGCCGCACCAATCATGCCAATTTGCATGTGCGCGGCTACAAGGAAAAAGGCAACATCAACACGCCGCTGGAACTGGCTATTCTCAATCAGACCGATCGCTTCAATCTGGCCATGGATGTGCTCGATCGCGTGCCGCGCCTGCACGCCGCCGGTGCGCACCTGAAAGAATGGTTGAAGGATCAGATCACAGACGCCGTGCTCTACGCGCACGCCAACGGCATCGACAGGGAGGAGATTCGTGACTGGAAGTGGCCGCTCTAACGCGCAGACAGCTTCAGCAAGCGCACGGATGCCCGTGCTGGTTTTGAACGGCGGCTCGTCGTCCATCAAGTTCTCGCTCTTTGACACAGCGGGCGCACTCACGCTGCTCTATGAGGGCGAGGCCAGCGGCATTCACACGCCCGCCGCGCGCATGGAGTTCTTCGACAGAAGCAACAGCAACCACACGTCGCACGCCGCTGCGCAACCACTGCAACCGCCGCAGACATTTTCCGATGCCGTGCGGCAGATCGCCGCACTGCTGGCGCAGCCGGGAATGCCGCGTCCGGTGGCCGTGGGCCATCGCGTGGTGCATGGCGGGCCCAAGCTCGTCGCGCATCAGTGGGTCACGCCTGCGGCGCTCACGCAAATTGAGCAGGCCGTCACACTCGCGCCGCTGCATCAGCCCATTGCGCTGGAGATTTTGCATCTGGCCCTGCGCATCTTTGCCGATGTGCCCCACTTCGCCTGCTTCGACACGGCCTTTCACCAAACCATGCCGCCCGCTTCGTACACCTATCCACTTCCTGCCGAACTCCGCGCGCACGGCACGCGCCGCTACGG
>JAJZCX010000323.1 GCA_021851625.1 Acidobacteriota bacterium
GATGCTGGACCAGAGCGGCGTTTGGCGCTTCCGCGAGCTGCTGCCGTTTTTAGATGCGCCAGAGCACGCGGTGACCTTGCGCGAAGGCAACACCCCACTGTATGCGATGCCGCAATGCGCGCGTCGCGTCGGTGTAGAGCATCTCTTCGCCAAGCATCAGGGCATGAACCCGACCGGCTCGTTCAAAGACACGGGCATGACCGCGGCGCTTTCGGTTGCGCGCGAAAAGAATTTTCCCTGGGTGGCCTGCGCTTCAACGGGCAACACCTCAGCGGCGATGGCCGCCTACGCCGCACGCGCGGGGATGCGGGCGCTGGTGCTGATTCCCGACGGCAAGGTGGCGTGGGGCAAGCTGGCGCAGTCGGTCGATTATGGCGCGGTGACCTGCCAATTGCAGACGGACTTTGACGGCTGCGTGCGCGTGCTGGCGCAGATTGTGGAGCGTGCGCCGGTGTATCTGCTGAACTCCGTGAACCCGTACCGGCTGGAGGGGCAGAAGACGCCCGCAATTGAAATCGCCGAGCAGATGGGCTGGCAGGTTCCCGACCATATTGTTGTGCCGGGCGGCAACCTGGCCAACGGCGCGGCGCTGTACAAAGGCTTTTTCGAAATGCGCGCGCTGGGATTGACGGATCGAATGCCGCGCATCAGTGTGATTCAGGCCGAAGGTGCGAATCCGCTGTTCACCAGTTTGCGCCAACACAAGGGCGAGCGGTTGGAGCCGGTGGAGGCGCAGACGCGCGCCACGGCCATTCGCATCGGCAACCCGGCCTCCTGGCGCAAAACAGTGCGCGCGATTCAAGAGACAGGCGGCTTCTGTGAGCAGGTGAGCGAGCAGGAGATTGCACTGGCCAAGGCCGAGATCGGCGCTGAGGGCATTGGCTGCGAGCCGGCCAGCGCGGTGACCTTTGCCGGGCTGAAGAAGCTCTGCGCCGCAGGCAAGGTGCACCCGCAGGAAACCGTGGTGATGATTTTGACCGGGCATACGTTGAAGGACCCGGAGTACACGATTGACCTCCATCGCGGCACGCTGCTGACCGAGGCCGAAAACGCGGCCATGCAGCCGGGCGCGCGCGCGGAGTTGCAGGCGCTGGCCAAGGCCCCGATTCGTTTGGAGCCGACGGTCGAGGCCGTGTTGGCGCAGTTGGATGGGGCGGTGCGCGCATGAGTGCGGAGAAGTTGCACCTGCGGTTGCCAGCCACATCGGCCAATCTTGGCTCCGCCTTTGACACGGCTGCGATTGCGCTGAATCTTTTTTTGGATTTGACGGCGGAGCGGGCGGAGAGATTTTCCATCGATGCCACCGGGCGCAATGCCGAAGCCTGCCGCCAGATTGAAAACAATCTGCTGCTCGATACCTATCGCCACGTTTTGCAGCAGCAGGGTCGCGCGGTGCAGCCGCTGCACCTGACCATGCACAACGAGATTCCCTTCGGTATGGGCTGTGGTTCGTCTGCTGTGGCGCGGCTGGCGGGCATTGCATTGGCTGCGCACTTTGGCGGTCTGGGTTGGAGTCGCGCGCAAATTTTGGACGTGGCTTGCGTGCTGGAAGGCCACCCAGACAACGCGGCGGCCTGCTGGCTGGGCGGCATGACCGTGGCTTCGATGCAGAGTGAAGATGCGGCCATGCAAGTCCACGTGGCGCAGTTTCCCATTCCAACCGCGTGGTCTGTGCTGCTGGTGCTGCCGTCGCAGCCGCTGGCGACCTCGGTTTCGCGTCAAGCGTTGCCGCAGATGTACTCGCGCAGTGATGCGCGCACGAATTTGCAACATGTGGCGTTGCTGGTGGCTGCCTTTGCACAGGAGCGCGGCGATCTGCTGCGCGTGGCCATGCAGGATCGTTTGCATCAGCCCTATCGCGCGCCCATGTGTCCGCTGCTGCCATTGTTGGAGCCGCTGGCCGGAGAAAATGGTGTGCTGGGCGTGGCGCTCAGCGGGGCCGGGCCGGCCGTGTTGATGATCGTCGAACGTGAGGCGGACCGCAATCGACTGCACGCGCTCATCCACCGGCATGTGGAAGCTGTGGATACGGTGGAAATTCTGGAGTGCGAATTTGAAAAAGCCTGCGGAATTATGGCCTAAAACCGACAGAATTCGCCGATTTCTTAATTTACAAATCGCAGACTGCCCCGTACCCTGTGAAGCATAGAGGGTAGCTCTGGGGGAGGGCTGCTCGCTTCCGCGCCCGTTGATCTCTGCCGAGGTCCGGGCGCTTTCTCTTGTGTGCGACTCTGCGCAACTCCTTTGTCTGCATAGATGGAGGTTGTCCGTTGTAACGGATTGTCTTCTCGCTGCATCTAGTATGCTGAAGGGTTGGACAGAGCGGTGCATGCACCGCAAACAAAATGACAACTCTCAGGAGGCTTTTTCATGGCAGGACTGGCGGTAGAAGTGAATGATGCGAGCTTTGAAGCGGAGGTCCTGCAATCGGGCCAGCCGGTGCTGGTGGATTTTTGGGCAGCGTGGTGTGGACCGTGCCGCGCGCTGGCACCCATCGTGGAAGAAGTGGCCAAAGAGTACGCGGGCAAGCTGAAGGTGATGAAGATGGATGTGGACAAAAACCAATCCACGCCGATGCGCTATGGCATTCGTGGTATTCCCGCCCTGCTGATTTTTAAGGATGGCAAAGTGGCCGACCAGATCGTTGGCTTCGTGCCCAAGGATACGATCGACAAGTCGCTGGGCAAGGTGATCAGCTAACCGCAGATTCCTCGACTACGGCTGCGGACTTCGGTTGGAATGACAAACCCTCAAATGCACCAAGTCATTCTGAGCGACCAACGGGAGTGAAGAATCCAGAAA
>JAJZCX010000324.1 GCA_021851625.1 Acidobacteriota bacterium
GTTGGAGAAGGTCACAACCGCCGTGGAATATAGGCTATAGTTTCCTTGGAGCGCAACCAGCGATACGGTTTGAGAATAGGTCGGCCCTGTACATGCCTGCATCCACAAATTGGGGCTGGTATTCAAGCAGAGTGTCACCGTTCCCGTTGGCGCAATCGTTCCCGGTTGTGCGCTGCCATTTACGAAGATAGGCCCATCGTTGGGTCCCACTTCGGCAGACATGGTAAGGCTACCCCCCGTCGCCACGAGGTAGTTATCATTTGCGCTCACAGGCGCTTGCACATACAGATTTGTATACGGAAATCCTTGCACCACGGTAAAGGGTACGGGTTTGGCGGAGGAGGCTTGGAAGCTGGCATCGCCCGCATAGCTGGCGCTGGCCGTGTGTTGGCCCGGAGCCAAGGTCGGTGGAATCCACGTTGCAATTCCCATCGCGTTCAGCGGAACCGTCACACTCATGGAATCGATGGTAAAGACCGCGCTGCCCGTGGCATTGCCGTCTGGATTGGCCGTTCCTACGGCATTGATCCCTGTCGGCTGAATGTTGAGCTGTAGCGGATCCTGATAGTAGACGCCGCCCAGAGGCAGACTGCCTCCGCCATCGGACAAGGCAAAATTGATCAAGGACGGCTCTGGCGTCACCGTGAGCGCCTGTGCGGGGGATGTGCTGGTGGCATCCACGCCATTACCGCTATAGCGGCCTGTCACTTGATACTGGCCGCCCGGCATACTGTCCAAAGTCACCGTGCCGGTTCCAGTCACCAGCGGGATTACCGCTTGCGACTGGTTGGCAGCTTGGGTTGCACTGGTCAAGATGACCACGTTGCCTGTAGGTACCGTTCCGGATGTAGTCGAAGAGGAAACCGTCGCCGTAAGGCTCAGGGGCATGCCATGCTCCACGGTAAGATTGGATGCCTGTACATTCTTAGCCAGCAATGGGTTGCCACTGGCAATCTGCACAGATGTGGAAGTTGGCTGGAAGACCAAGGAATTCCAATCGCGCACCAGAGCGTTGACGTCAACGGATCCCAGCCCGGAGGCCAAATCATAGCCCGGACCGGATGGATACTGCGGCGTGCCATTGAATCCATTTGCCTGTTGTACGCAATTCGTCCCGATTACATATCCACAGGGCTGGAAGTTGCCGCCGATCGTGATGTCGTGGAAGTCATCTGGCTTTTGTTGCGCCAGCGCGTAGAGTGTGTAGTTGGCCTGCCCTTGTCGGCCATATTTTTGGTCGATTAGCGCGAAAATTCCCGCCATCAGTGGCGTGGACGCAGATGTTCCCCCTGTGAGCAATACCGTCGTACTCGCATCTGCGCCGCTGACGCATTCCCCGTTGTAGGCGCAGATTCCGTAGGCGCTCAGATTCGCTCCATTCGATGCGTAGAGTGCAACATCCGGCAGATCGCGCACTCCATCCGCCGGAACGCCCGGTCCAGTCTGCCAAGCTGGTTTGGGATATCCACCGGTACAAGCCCCCGTATTTTTGTCGGTCGTGGCACAACTGCTTGCACCGCCACCGCCTGCATAGTACTCATTGCGCTGCAATCCATTCGCAACAATGTTCAGGCCGAACCCATCATCCCAAACCTGCTCGGTCAAGGGGGCCTTCAGCGATCCCAGATTGGCATCGTTGGTTGTGTTCCATAGGGTGGTCGCACTGGCCCCGCCACTAGCGTAGTCGGTGTAGTAAAAATCCGTACCACCGATCGCTACATTCCAAGGAGTCGAGGCGATTCCATTTACATCCAAGGGGGTGCCTAAATAACACAAGGGCCCCGCATCACCCGCGGCGACCAGAACCGTTTGCCCCTGTGCCGCAGCCTGTTCCCATAGATCATCCCAGAATGGGTCGCCGTCTTCACAATTGCCCATGCTGATACTCAGCACCGAGGCTTGGTTGTCTTCCACGGCTCGCAAAGCTGCCAACTCCACCGGGTCTGTCAAAGCACCATCGCTGGCGATGTAAAGATTCACCGTAGCCTTGGGCGCAATCGCTCCACCCACTTCCACGTCCAAGTAAGCCTCGATGTCTGCTTGATACACATCCCCTGGATCGACTCCGTCAATGACCACCTGCGGCAGCGCGGCTCCCGTGCCATACAAGGTTTGGTAAGCCTGCACCAAGCTCAAATCGATATTGGACTCATCGATAATGCCTATCGTTTGCCCGGTTCCATTCACTCCGGCTTGATAGAGCGGCTTCAAGTCATACTGCGTGGCAAGGTCCTCAGGAGCCACAATGAACTCATACGGATTTTGCGTGCCGAACTGATTCGGTGCCGTCCACAACGGCTGCTGATGCTGCTGGCCGCGCCCGGTTTGTCCCTCACCCAAAATCTGAATTTGCGGCTGCGCGTGCAAACTGTTCAGTGGAGCCAAACCGCGAATCACACCCGCCAAGGCTGCTGGCACCTGCACTGCATCCGCATTGGCATAAAAATCTCCCCGCTGCGAATGAAATTGATGAATGTGTGTATGAAACGCGCTGCTCAAAGCTCCCGCAGTACCTGCAAACTCGACAAAAGCCTTGCTCTGGGAAATCTTGGTTACCTGCAACCCGTGCGTGCCGAGCCAGCGCGTGACCGCTTGGACATCTGCATCCGCCGGGCCAAACTGTTGCCCAAATTGCTGCGGAGTCAGCCATTGATGAAACTGCGGCGAGCTGCGGTCATGTGTCGCAAGCAGAAACTGCTGCAAGGCTGTCTTGCGATCTGCGGGTCTGTTGAGCAGCAGCAGCAGCCGGTCAGTGCGAAAGCCATCCGCCACGGCTCCACGATCCTCCGCTGTCCGC